>JASFTJ010000159.1:0-6068 GCA_050053615.1 Anaerolineae bacterium
CGGAGCCCTGTTTCGTGGCGATGGGGGGGGGCTACTGGTCCTTTGATTCGGCGCTGGTCCGACACTAGGATATGTGAAAGGGCTACTCAATGGCCAAGTGGACAAGACCGACCGTAAACACCAAGTATCACATAGATTTTGACTGGTGGAGAGACAGGGGAAGGAATTTTCGAATTCACTTGCTCAGTCACCTTTGTGCTGAATGCCAGGAGCGATTTCGGGATTATCAGGAAGCAGAGTTGATTGATTGGGTCGATGAGAACACGGCCGAAGTCACGCAAGTCGATGGGTTGTGGCATTCATTACGGACGTGTTGTAGCCTGAAGCCAGAGTTCATCGATCAGCACACGCCGCTGACGACGGCTGTCTTCCGCATGTTCCTGGCAAATGGCAATGCTCCTCTCTCATCTATCGATCTACAGGAGTGCCTGCACCGGTCGGCTGACACTATCTTGCGGGTCATTGGTGGGTTTCATGTGCACCACGGCATCAAGCCGGTGAAGGATGCAGCCGAACGGCAGGGACCGGGCTCCAGGCGCAAGACGTTGGGCGAGTGAGCACAGGACCCGGCAGGTCGAAACGGGCGACTGCTGCGCAGTCGCCCTTTTATTATGGCTTCTGGGAACCCCTCATCTCGTGGCTGCTGTTAAGAAACTTGTTCGCCGAGGTCTCCCGACCGAGGCGGTGGGGGCTTGGTCAGAGACCTCGCCCAACAGATGACGGCTGTTTCTTGCATGATGAGCGGCGGCCGCCCGCCGTACGCCACTCAGAAGAAAGAAGGCAGCCAACGGCAAAAAGGTACGGTCTCGGTTACTTGGGTTCCGGGGGGAGGAAACGCGGAAACAGGCGGTGCAGCACTCTCCGCACCCATCGGACAATCGGCGGGACGCCGTGTTCTTGTGCAAAGTCGTCCACGGCTTTTTCGGCCTTTCTGCGATCTCCGTATCGCATCTGAAGCCTAGCTCGGTTCTCGGCGATCCAGAGGTAGAGATCGGCTTCGCTGCGACCGGGGAAACGGTTCAGGATCCCCGAGTCGCGGATCTTTTCCACGACGGGCAAATAGACCTCAAGGTACCAATCTGTTGCCGCCTCTGCTAGAGTGGGATAATGGCGGGAGCGTAGACCCATATAAAATTGGTGAACCTCGACGTGTTGCAGCAGGCTGCGGTAGCCGCCGGGACGGGTCAATTCAATGCGTTGCTTGGGGCAGTGCATGTCCAAGGATGTCTTCTCTAGAAACTCGGCATAGCCCGATTTGAGAATCAGGTCATCCGGTGAGGTATTGGGCTCCAGAGGCACCCGGACCGGAATCTCTACCACGCGGGCTTGGATGGTCTTTTGATTGCGGGCCCGAGCGACCGACACGCGATGATTTCCGTCGCGGACAAAATAGACGTCGCCGACTTGAAAGACGTCTATGGGCGGGAGAGCAGATCGCTCCCGTAGTCGTTCGACTCGTATCCAGCGATCTGGATCGATCTGGGCGCGGGGTAGAAAAGCCCGGGTAAAGTCCCGGTAGCGACCCATGCTGCCCACGATCTTGTCCAGCGAAATCTCCTGGAGGCTGACGTCGCCGTTGGGTTCGCTCAGATGAAGTCGCTCATGCACCTCATCGAAGGAGAGCAGGTCGTCGGGACGGCCCGACAGATCGGCCAATATATCTTGGATAAAGGCGCGACGTCGGGCGGCGTCAAAAATCCCTTGTGCGATGGACTTGGATCTGTCCAGGTCTGTGGTTGTCAAGACGCTTCTCCGGGCGCAAGCCCCTACTGATATAGTATTCTCTTCACTCGGCTGTCTCTTTTCAGGGCAGCCTACTGATGTTCATCCGGCTTCTCAGATTCTTCCAGTGGCGGAAGTTGGTCTAACCCGGAGAGACCGAATTCCTGGAGAAACTGGAATGTAGTTCCATAGATGATGGGACGACCCGCTTGATCTAGCCGCCCTTGCTCTTCGATCAGTCCGCGCTTCAGCAGCGTGCGGAGCACACTATCAGAGCCAACGCCTCGTATGGTTTCGATCTCTGCACGAGTCACCGGCTGACGGTAAGCAATGATGGCCAAGGCCTCCATGGCGGCCGGGGAGAGCTTGCCCGTCAATTCCAGGCCCAGGAAGCGACGTATCCAGTCGGACGCTCCCGGGGCAGTAGCAAGCTGGACACGCTGATTCTTGCGTTGCAGGCGAATACCACGCTGATTGTACTCCTCGGCTAGGGTTTGAAGGGCTTCTTCCACTTGATCCAAGCTGAGTTCCAGGGTGGTAGCCAGGTGATCCAACCGGACCGGTTCATCCGCCACAAACAACAGGCTTTCAACCAGCGCCTTGATTGACAGTTCACTTTCCATCGTTCGTGATTCGCCCCTTGGTCCGTGTTGTGCTATAATATCCCTGGTTCTGGCAAGAACCGCAGATTGACTCGTTGGAGGTTACATTACGATGCGCGAGCAACCGGTATTCGTTCGTATCATGGCGCCGCTTTTGGTCTTCCTGGCTCTGGCCTGCGGCCCATGCAGCATTCTATCTGCGGAGTTGCCAACCCCGCCCCATCCCATTGCCGTATCAACTGAGGCTGCAGGTCAGCTTGAGGCCCGCATCCGACAGAATATCCGCGGTGAATCCGGTCAGCAGTTTATCCTGCGCATGACAGATGCAGAGGTCACATCCCTCGTGGCCACTGAGCTGGCCCGATACGACGAATCACCGGTTACGGATCCCCAGATCTGGTTCACAAAGGGCAAAATCTATGGCACGGGCCGCTTGGTCAATGTGTCGCCCATCAAGACGGATTTCTATGTCATTGCCCTCGCGCGCATTCAAGATGGCAAGGTGATGGTAGAGATCGAAGAGATCTCGGCAGGTGCTTTGCCCATCCCAGATAGTGTGCTAGATACGATCTCCCAGAGCGTTAATGAGACGGTGGATGAAATCCAGTTGGATGTACGGATTACCGTCTTGGAGATCCTGGAAGGGGAAATGATCGTCAAGGGCATCCGAGAGTAGCTCCGAACCAGCAGGCAACGCCCTCAATGCACGGGAACCCGATCACTGAGGGCGTCTTGAATTTCGGTCTCGCTATTCTCTGGGATAGGGTGCGTGTTTGATCTTGACCTGGACTTTGCCCAGTTTTAGCCCCATTCTCTCCACGATGACTTCTCTGGTCACCTGAATGACCTCTTCTGTTTTCATTGGTATGTCAATGTCGGGTGTTGTCTCCAGGTTGAGGTCAATGTCTACCCCCCGCGATTTGCCGCTGATGTGTGGTGTCACCTTGACGACGTCGGGGAGCTGGTCGATGTTGTAGGCCAGCCGTTGGGCGATAGAGTCCGTGGCGATGTGCGCTTCGCCGCCAGCCAACTTTTGGGCGCGGATGGTTTTTTTGCGCGGACGGCGCAGTTCCAACCAGAGGAGGAACAGGCACACAATCACAATTGCGCCGCCAATGACCACCCGTCCAGCGGCAAAGAACGCCCAATCGTTCTTCATGGATACGTCTGCGTTTTGGTACAGCCACTGGAAGAACTTGGCCGTTAGGTCAAGCGTCTGCAGGGGTACAATGACCACGACTGCAGTCACCACGATGATGACCAGAAGGAGTAGGATCATGAGCAAACGATTGAGTACGTTCATGAGATAACCTCCTTGCGAATTGGGTTCGATAGATTTGGTGCATCTTATTATACACCACTTGAGTTGTTACGTCCAATATGAACTGTCATTGCTGCAACAGCTAGTCCCCAGACCAGCCAGCAGACCAGGCTGACCCCAAGTCCCACATAGGTCCCGACCGGTCGGTAGCGGAACGTGATCTCGTGTTCACCGGCCCCCAAGGCCACAGCCCGGAAATAGAGATCCGCTCGCACGATGGGCGCCGGTTGACCATCCACCTCTGCGATCCAGCCGGGGTAATATGTATCGGTCAGGATTAGATAGCCCGGCGCATCGAGGCTAGCCCAGATGCGGACTTTTGGCTCGTAGGAGACGATTTCCACAGCAGCCTGCCCTCCTTCTGCGGACAGTTCGTTGCCCTCTGACAAAATTGCCTCGCGGGCTGGGTCAAACGTTGGGTCGCTCAGACGAGCCAAGGCGGCCTCATCGTCCTCGATCACGCTGGCTCTATGGACGACGAACGCCCGGGGCAAGACCCTCAGGTTCTCATAGACTTTGACATCGCCTGAATGCACCAGTCTATACGCAGGATGGATGGAAAGGGTGCGGCTGGCGCTGGTGTCGTCGTCGATGAGCGTCAGCCCGCGCAGCACGACCTGTCCCTCGGCTAGGAGCGAGCGGATCTCGATGCCATGCGGGCGCAGCGTGCGGCCCAAGTTGAGCGTGGCGATATAATCATTGCCCTGCGAGTCTCGGCCCCACTGCCGGCCCACCGGCGCCTGGCGATGAGCGACCGACTGAGCTTCGTAGAGGCCCTCTGCCGTATGTTCGCCGGCACGGAGCGTGGCAGTGATGGTCGCTCCCTCGGTGTCGGTGACAGTGACCCGGGCTACCGGCGTTCCGTCCACCAAGTCCGCGGCTCCGGTCAGGTAGGAGACAAGGCCCAAGTGGGTGGTTTCGAAGTCGGGTATGTCGTTCAGCGTCACCTGGCCCAGCGTGGTCGTGTGCTCCAGATCGTAGAACACGCCGTCGGCCCACACATCCTGCATCTTGTCCGTGATGACATATTTGACGTTGAGCAGCGACAGCAGCCGGGCGGGCGGCGTCTGGTCGAGTTGCTGCCGCAGCCGTCCGTCGGACCAGATGTCCTCCTCATCCAGGAACAGCCGCTCCAGGGTGACGTAGCGAACGATGGGCAGCAAGCCGCCGTCGTAGCCGTCGACGCTGAACAGTCGGTAGCGCAGCGGCAGGTTATAGGCCAGTACCTCTTTCATCTTGGTGGCGACGAGCAGGTCATAGATCGCCTCCTCGGGCAGGACGTCACTGTACATCGCCTGCAAGTCGCCCAGGTCGCCCGGGTCGTAGAGGATGTCCGATCGGCTCAAGAAGCGAAAGGGTTCGTCCGACGGGTCGGCCAGGAGGTGGGCCGGCGCGCTGCGCATCGAGTCAAAGGCCGCCGGCGCCGTCGGCTGGTTGTAGGCCAGCTTGCGCCCGGCCAGGAACAACTCGGCGAGGAGGAGTAGGACGAGGATCGAGGTCACCTTCCTCCTCCCCCAAGGGAGGGATAAAGCCTCTCTCCCCCCCGGGGGGAGACACCGTGTCGAATCGGCGGGGCTGGGGTGAGGGGGAGTCTTGTGCCCAATTACTATCTCCAACCCGAGCCCCGCCAGCAGCGCTGCGCCAAAGCTGTAGAGCAGTAGCCAGCGGGCCGGCGCGCGAAAGAGGTCAAACCCGGGGACCAGCTTGTAGAGCACATAATAGATGGGATTGTAGGCGCCAAACGCTACAAAGACCCCGACCAGCGCCAGGGTCAGCGCCGAGCCGCCGGGCTGCTTGCGCCGCACCGTGGCCCACGCACCGACTGCCGCCAGCGCCAGGCCGATCAACCCCACGTAGGCCACGTACTCGCTGAACGGCGGTTCCCACAGCAGCGGCGGCAAGAAGGCTTTCAAGATCAACCATGGTTTGAGTGAAAAGGAGGCCGCTTCGTGGTAGGGTAGGCCGCCGCTGCGCACCGACAGCCGCGACAACTCCAGGGTGGGCAGCAACTGGCCCGCCGCCAGCAACAGTCCGCCTGCGACCATCGCCCCCAGAGTCGCCACTCCCCGCAGGGCAAATCTGAAGCTTGTCCCACGGGCCACAGCGTAGACCGCTGCTCCGAACAGCACGATGTACGCCGCCTGGGTATGCCCCGCCAACAGTGCCAGCCCGACCACAGCCCCTCCCCCGAGCAAGGCCAGCCAGCGCTGCGATCCCTGCCCCATCGCACACTCTAGGCACAGAAGCAACCACGGCAGCCAGGCCGAGGTGTTGAGCTGGTTGACGTGTTCCACCTGAGCGCCGAGGAATCCGCCCAAGGAAAAGACGGCCGCCGCGAACAGGGCGGCCCCGGGGCGCAGCCGCATCGCCCGCCGGACAAAGAGGTAGGTCCCCGCTCCGGCCAGCCAGATGTGGAGGACGAT
>JASFTJ010000160.1:0-6060 GCA_050053615.1 Anaerolineae bacterium
CTTGGTCGTTGTCCCAGCCGATGATCCACACACAAAGACCCGCCAGCAGGATCGTGGACACGACCAAGGCTGCCCACTGTCCGAGTTCCAATCCCACGTCCTTGGCCGACCAAATCAAGATGATGACCATTCCCACGGCCAGCACTGCCCAGGCCGTCAGTTGCGGATGCCGATTTACAAAGTTCTTTAGCTGCATTCTAGTCATCTCCTGTAGCCCCTAAGCACATCGCGAATGCCCTCGTCTATATCGGCACCATGACCATCCGGTCCCGGAGCCGCTTGACCATCAGATCAGAGTCTTGGGCGGCAAAGTCGCTCAGCACCTCGCGCCAGATGCGGTGCAGTTCGTCAAACTCTTTGGCCTCGTAGCCTTGATCTTGAAGGAAGGTGTGTAGTGCTTCGGCGGCCCGCACCGGTATCAAGACAATGTTGGCTTCGCACATCAGGGTGTCGGCTTCTGCCTCGATGGTCTCCAGCAGCCGCGTCCCGATCCCGGTTCGAAGTTTGGTCGGCGACACGTGGAACACGTCGGTGACCGAGAGCAGGTTTTCGGCTTGCCAGGCAGCAACGCCGACGAGGGTATCACCCTCTGTCGCCACCCATAGGCCCTTGCTGAATAGCCATTCCGTCACCGTGGCTTTGTCTACCTCGATCTCGGCGTCCGTGGTCTGGCACACAAGGGCTGCGATGTCGGTCAGGTCCCTGCGTTTTGCCCGCCGAACCTGAATCTCCTTGCTCATTCCTTCTCCTCAAAGTGCATTTCCATGAAAATCTCATCATAATAGACGCCGTCGATCTTGGTTTGACGCTTCAGCACACCCAGTTCCTCAAAGCCCAGACTGCGATAGTGGCCCAGGCCGGCCTCGTTGTGGGCCAGCACATAGACCACCGATTTTTCATAGCCCTGCGCCTGGCTGAAGGCCAGGCTGGCCTCGGCCAGTTTGCGACCAATCCCGCGCCCCCGGAAATCGGCGTGGACAAAGGTGCCAAAGTGACACACGTGATCCATGGTTGAGGTGTACTTGACAAAGGGCTCGATGCTCTGAAAGCCGGCAATACGCCCTTCAATCTCGGCCACAAAGACCTCGCTTCGCGGCCCCAGGCTCTGAAAGTAAGCCTGTTCCGCCTCGGGCGTCCACTGCCCAGACATGGCCGTGTATCGTTTCTCGGCGATGACGCTGTTGAGCACTCGTGCTACGCCGGCTGCTTCGTCGAGGTCATCGCGTCGCACGGGGCGCACGGTCACTTTATCTGGAGTTGCCTCCATGCTTCCTCCACTCTCCTCCGCAGTTGGTCCAAATCCCCATCGTTGGCAATGACCACATCGGCCAAGGCAGCTTTCTCCTCCTGGGGTGGTTGGGCGTCCACGCGCAACGCCGCTTCTTCCTCAGTCAGACCCCGCGCCGCCACCAGCCGCGCGATCTGCAGCGAACGCGGCGCTATCACTACCCACAGCGTGTCATAGGTTCGGTGCATCCCCGCCTCAATGAGCTTGATGGCCTCCACCACGACGATGTCCCCTGGTTCTTGGGCGATGCGCCGGTCCACCTCGGCAATGACGGCAGGGTGGACCACCGCTTCCAACCGCTGCATCGCCGCGGCATCGCGAAAGACGATCGCTCCTAGCTTGGCCCGGTCCACCGTACCGTCGCTGGCCCGGACCGCCAGACCAAAGGCCTCCATCACGGCATCGTAGGCCGGGCCGCCGGGCCGCATCACCTCGTGGGCGACCTTGTCGGCGTCAATGACGCGCGCCCCCAGATCGGCCAGCATCCGCGCCGCCTCGCTCTTCCCGGTAGCGATGTTGCCGGTCAAACCGATCAGATAGGGGTGCTTTGTCATCCCGCCAGCTTGGCCCATAGATCCAGTTGCTCCTGCAAGCGGTCAGCCAGTTCGCCATAGATCGTACCCAGTTCAGCCACGCGCATGGCTTGTTGGGACTCTCCGGCAGCGGCGATTTCCTCTTCCAGCGCCTTCATTTCCTCTTCCAGGCGATGGATCTCTTGCTCCAGTTCGGCCACTTTCTGCTGCTGGGCCTCTTTCTCACGTTGGGCGCGTCGCGCTTCCCGCCTCGTTTGGCGCTGCTTCTCGGTCCATTTGTCCTTGGTTTGCCGAGCCTCAGTCGCCTGTGCCTCCTGCTTCCGCAGCTCATCGTATTCGGCCCAGGTGCCCCGGAACACGTCCAGCGCGTGTGCCTCCGCGTTAATGCTCCAGAGCTGGGTGGCCAAGCGGTCCACCAGGTACCGGTCGTGGGTCACCAGCAGAATAGTGCCCGGAAACTCGTCCAACACCGCTTCCAGTATCTCCTGGCTGGTAATGTCCAAGTGGTTGGTCGGCTCGTCGAGCAGCAGGAAGTTGGCCCGCTGCAGCACGAGCTTGGCCAGCGCTATCCGGCTCCGTTCCCCACCCGAGAGGTTGGCGATGCGTTTGAACACGTCATCGCCGGTGAAGAGGAACCGTGCCAGAAAGTTGCGCGCTTTGCCCAGGGATAGGTTCTTGACCGCCAAAATTGTATCGAGCACGCTCTTTTCGGGGTCCAGATCGGTGTGTACCTGAGCAAAGTAGCCAATCTGGAGGCTGGCCCCCAGTTCGGCGTACCCGACCAGTGGCTCCACCTCGCCCAGCAGTGTCTTGAGAAACGTCGTTTTGCCCGAGCCATTCGGTCCTAGCAGGGCCACACACTCACCGCGCCGCAAGTCCAAATCTGGACAGTGGAACAGCGGGTCCTCGGGATCGTAGCCCACGACCAGGTCCTGGCTCCAGAAAACCTTGTCGCCGCTGCGCAGAGGGGTCTGGAAACGCAGCTTGATGTTGTGCTCGTCCCGGGGTTTGTCGAGCATCTCATCTCGCTTGAAGCGTTCCAGGCGCTTGAGGCGGCCCTTGGCCTGGCGGGAGCGCTGGCCGGCCATGTAGCGCCGGATGTATTCTTCTTCCTTGGCGATGAACGCTTGTTGCGCTTGATACTCTTTCAAGCGGCGTTCATGACGCTCCTCCCGCTGTTGGACGTAATGACTGTAGTTGCCAGAATAGATCTCCAGGCCGCCGAAAGCCAGTTCCCACACCTTGTGCACCACCCGGTCCAGAAAGTAGCGGTCGTGGGCCACCAGCACCACGGTGCCTTCCCAGTTGTTCAGATAGCCTTCCAACCATTCGATGGCCTGCAGGTCGAGGTGATTGGTCGGCTCGTCCAGCAGGAGCAGGTTGTGCTCCGAGGGATCCGAAGGGGCGGCGAATTCGAGGAGCAATCGGGCCAGCAGCGCCCGCGTTTTCTGGCCGCCGCTCAGGTGGGCCAGCGGCCTGTCGTGCTCCTCCGGCGCAAAGCCCAGGCCCATCAAGACGTGCTTGGTGCGATTCTCATAGGTGTAGCCGCCCAGCATCTCGAACCGCTCGCGGAGGGGGGCATAGGCTTCCAGCGCCTCCTCGGCGCTTTCTGGTACGGCCATCTCGGTCTCCAGGCGATGGAGACGGGCTTCCATCGCCCGCAGCGACTCGAAAGTGGCCAGCATCTCTTGCCACAGCGTCCGATCGCCGTCCAGTGCGCCTTCTTGCGGCAGATAGCCGATGCGCAGCCCCTTGGCGCGGTGCACTTTGCCGCTGCTGGGTGGTTCCAGGTCAGCCAAGATGCGCAGCAGAGTGGTTTTGCCCGTGCCGTTGCGTCCCACGAGGGCGATGCGGTCCCCGTGGGCCACGCTGCACGAGACATCCCAAAAGATGTCGTCCGGGTCATAGGACTTGGCGATGCGTTCCGTGGCGATGATAGACATGGGTCATTCGTCTCCAGGCGCGCTCATTATACCATACTGCTCCGCGTCGACCAATTTCCACGCCGGTGAGAGGCTGCGTGATTCGCCTGAGGGTCTTGGCAACGTGGGTGGGTCGCCAACCGATACATTACACTTGTTGTCGAATAAAGTAGGATGAACAAGCGAGTGCCCACGGGTTTACGTATCGAACCCAAGGGCACGCAACGCACGGGAATGCGTGGTTTCGATACACTGCTCAACCGGCGCTCGACTCTTGATTCACGGTGTTTGAATGGACAATCGGTATTCTCACTTGACAGCGGAGTGGGCTTCCATGCCCGCGGTCTGTGTTCCGGCTGGAGCCTGTGTCCCTGAGAGCAAACCGCCGGCATGGCCTGTCCTGTGGTGCCGGTCAGGCCCATCCCCGAAGGGGAGCCGTCTCTGCTCATGGGTGGACTCGGACCGGGGACTTTGCAACAGCCCTAGTCAGAAAGGGGGCGCCTGTTGACCATTCCCGGCGATCATTGTATAATCAGCTAGTTTCGCTTCCGCCGGGTGCGGAGCGAGTGGAGCGACTGGATGCATATGAGCAACAAGGTGATGGTGGTTGTTCCCACCTATAATGAAGTTGATAACCTGCCGACGTTGGCCGGGGAACTGCTGGCCTTGGATGTACCGGGTCTGGAGATCCTGATCGTGGACGACAATTCGCCCGATGGCACAGGCCAAGTTGCCGACGACTTGGCCCAACGGCATTCCGACTGTTTGCACGTCCTTCATCGGACCGGCAAGCTGGGGCTGGGTACCGCCTATGTCACTGGATTTGGCTACGCATTGGACCGAGGGGCCGACTACATTGTCCAGATGGATGCCGATTTTTCCCATTCGCCGCGCTATATCCCGCAGTTCTTGGAGGCAATTCAGGAATACGACGTAATCGTCGGATCGCGCTACGTGTCCGGGGGCAGTCTGGATGAGCGCTGGGGGTGGTGGCGTTATTTCCTGAGCTGGTGGGCTAATAGCGTTTACACCCGTCTGCTGTTGGGTCTGAAGGTCAAGGATGCCACCGCCGGCTTCAAGTGTTGGCGGCGGTCTACGCTGGAAGGCATCGGCTTGGAGCGGGTGCGCTCCAATGGCTATGTCTTTCAGGTAGAGATGGCGTACCTGACCGAAAAGCTGGGCTATCGCTTTTTGGAGGTTCCCATCTACTTTGAGGATCGGCGCATCGGACGGTCCAAAATGACGAGCCCGGTCAAGATCGAAGCCGCGCTGCGCACGTGGCAGATCCGCTGGCGGCACCGCAAGGCTCGACGGACCAACAGTCAGCAAGCAGCAAGCAGCTGAGAGGGCAGATTGTTGCGTTCGAGAAAATGGCTGTTGGACCTCGGGGCGCTGCTTATCCTGCTGGTCCTGCCGCTTGTTCTGTTCTGGCCGGTGACAGTAGGCGTCAAGACTCTCCTCCCGGCCGACAATCTCTACCAGTGGGAACCCAACCACACCTTTGCCGTTGAGCAGGGAGTGTCCCTCCCGCCACACAACGAACTCCTCAGTGATCTCGTACTGGAGAATCTGGTCTGGAAGCAGTTCATCCGTCAGTCGATCCAGGCCCGTGAACTGCCGCTGTGGAACCCCCACCTCTTTGCCGGGGCGCCGTTCCTGGCAGCAGGGCAACATTCGGCGCTTTATCCGCTCAGCATCTTGTTCTATCTATTGCCCCTGACCCGCGCCTACGGCCTGTTCACCGTACTGCAACTGTGGCTGGCAGGGGCCTTCATGTACCTGTTCGCCCGCGCACTGCGTCAGGGGCGTTTCCCGGCGCTGATCGCAAGCGTCACCTACCAGCTCAGTGCTTTCTTTCTGGTCAGCGTGGTCTTTACCATGATTATCGCTGCGGCGGCCTGGCTGCCGCTGCTGCTGGCCATCATCGAGCTCATGGTCCGCAAGCAGGAGGACAAGGGGAGTGGTCCCTTTGTGCCCATTGTCTACGTGGTCATCGGCGGGATCGCCCTGGGCGTACACATCCTGGCTGGCCATCCAGAGATCTTGGTCTACACGCTGATGGTCATGGCTTACTATGCCCTGCTTCGTCTGGTACTGCTCTGGCGGCGGGTCGGATCGTGGCGACCAGTCCTGCGCCTCGGGATCTGGTTCGGCCTTATGGTCGGGCTGGGCCTGGGGTTGGGATCGGTACAATTGATTCCGCTGCTCGAGTTGGTCACACGCAGCTTCCGCGAAGGTTCGGTTACCTATGCGGATGTGGTGGGCTGGGCCTATCCCACCCGTCAGGCCATCACCTTCCTGGTTCCGGATTTTTTCG
>JASFTJ010000161.1:0-6038 GCA_050053615.1 Anaerolineae bacterium
GCTGCTGTAGAAAAAGCCCCGTTCGCGGTCCCAAAGGACCTCGTCAATGTAGCCCAGAACGCCCTGGGCAATATCGAGATAGGCCGGCTGTCCAGTGGCCTGGTAGGCGCGCAGGTAAAGGCTGAGTAGTTGCGCCTGGTCGCCGGTTATCTTTTCGTGATGGGGCTCGCTCCAGTCGGCTTGGGCAGCATAGCGGAAAAAACCGCCCTCCACTTTGTCGTAGAGGCTGCCGCGCGCCATGGTCTCCAGCGTTTCGTGGACCACCCGGCTCAGGGTCTCGTCGCCGGTGCGGTGGGCCAGGGCCAGGGCAAACTCCAGCACGTCGGCGTGGTGGAATTTGGGCGCGGTGCCAAAGCCACCGTACTCGCGGTCAAAGGCCGATATCACGGTCTGGGTGACCTCTTGGACCACATCCGGCGTCAGCTCGCCGACGGCCTCCGGCTGCTCCTCCAGCTCGGCCAGGCGTACGCCAGGCCGCACGCCGATGGTCGGCGCTGGCGGTGCTTCCTCGCCGGCGTAGCGATCCTTGATGCGCTGCAGCACTATCAGCATTTCATCAGTGGTCAAAAAGTTGTGGCTTTCCAAGACCTCTCCGTCGGCGTTGAGAAAGGCCGTGGTCGGCCAGCCTCCCGTGCTGTAGCGGTTGTCCACGTCGGGCCGTTTGTCGGCGTCCACTAGGATGGGGATAAAGCCGTCGTTGATGACCGCCGCGACATCCGGATCGGCAAAGGTGGTCTCTTCCATCAGGTGGCAGGGTTCGCACCAGGGTGCGGTGATGTAGAGCATCACGGGCAGTTCCAGTGTATCGGCCAGTTCAAAGGACTCCTCGTCCCAATCGTACCAGGTGATGGGTACTCGTTCCTTAGCCAGTTCCAGGTCTGGTTCGAAGAGGCGGCGATATTCGGCTTCTAGGAGGGCGTGGTGTCTCTTTTCCTGCTCGACAAGAGTTTCAAAGAGGGATCGAGTGCCTTCGTCCGTGGCCGCCTGGAGCATGCGTGCATAGAACTCTTCGGCCTCTCTTTCCCGCTGCATCGCCAGTTGCCAGGCTTCAGGGATTTCGTTCAGGGCTTTCACTGGATTGCTCCTTTCAGTCTCCCAAGTTTCGAAGGATGGGTAGCGAGGAATGAGGCGACGGGTATCAATGCTTCCCTCGTTCTCCGTCAACTCGTTTCCAATTGGCTCATTCTTTGAAGGCCATTCCGGCCAGCGCTTCCCAGCGATCTCTTAGCTGATGATAATGCCGGGTTTCCTCTTCGACCAAGAACTCGTAGGCCTTTCGGGCCCTGGGATCTGTGGCCGTCTTGACGGACTGGCTGTAGAGGTCAATGGCTTTTTCCTCCATCTGGATGCCAAAGGCCAGTGCTTCCAGATCGTCTATCCGGCGGTCAACAGCCTGTCTGGCGAAAAGCTCTTGGCCCATTCCGTCATCCAGGAAGGTAAAGCGGGTGATGTCTACCTCGGCCTCACTTGCCAGTGCTGCTTCGAGGTCTAGCCACTGGCCTTGTGTCTCCAGCGCCTCGTACTCTAGCAGTAACAGCCGGGTGTGCTGGTTTTCCTCTTCGGCGAGCACAGCAAAGATCTCTTTGGCCCAAGGATCCACACAGTGATGGGCAGCATCGTTGTAGAACTGTTGCCCCGTGATTTCGTTGTGGATGGCTTGCCCCAGCACGGTCAGGGCTCTATTGACGTCCTGTGTAGTCATGATTCTTCATACAGACCCGTTTCAGACAAGTGGTTCTGCTGATCCTTCCTTCACGAGACACCGTCGGCTTCTCGCTGCAAACCATCCTCGTCTAGCAGGGTTAATTGTCGGCGTCCAGAGACCACCAGTCCCCGTCGTCGGAATTCTTGGAGCGTTTTGCTGATGGTCTCGCGCCAGGTTCCGAGCATGCCGGCCAATTCCTGGTGTGTCGCGTGGACGAGGGGTGGAGAGTTGTCATCTGCCAGCTCTAACAACAAGCCTGCCAGCCGTGAGGAAATGGTGCTATACGCTACCTGTTCCAGCCGGTCCTCCGCCTCCATTACCCGTTGCCCGATGGCTTGAATCAGCCCAATGCTGAACATGGCGTTGCTTGAGGAAACCTCCTGGGCCTGCTTGCGGGGCAAAGCCCAGATTGTGCATGGTTCTAGGGCGATTGCCTGGGTATCGGGTCCCTGTCCGCCCAGCAGCGAGTCCTCGCCAAACATCGTCCCAGGACCCAGCGTGGCGATCACGAAGCGATGGCCGTCCTGTGTGGTGCGATAGAGCTGCACCCGTCCGCTGATCACCAGAAACAGGGAGCGAGACATCTCGTCAGACTCACAAACTGTTTCGCCCGCTTCGAATGAGCGAACTGTAAGTGAGTCGCCCACAGCTTCATTCTGTTGTGCCAAACGACCAAATATTTTCGTTACGTTTCTTTCCATTGAACTCATCTTGTTCTCCCCCTTGGATGCTTTTGCAACCATGCGGGAGACATCATTGTCACCCAATTTCATACAGTCTTGTCCGGCCTTTAGTATCATCTCAAAAAGCTGGCGCGGCTCCCCCGTGCCTGTCCGGCACTGGACAGGCACGCCGCCGGGCATGGCCTGTCCTATGCAGTCCGGGCACATCCCCGAAGGGGACTTGCGAAGCGGGGGAGCCCGGACTGCCCCCGAATGATTGAGATGATACGATCTTTAAAAGTTGCATTGTTGCCACTTTGTGAATGCGTGAACGATGAGGCGAACGTCTAGGCTCCTTGCATCTTTATCAGTTTCTCGTACTCGCCTTCCAAGTACTGAGCGTGGAATTCCTCTTCGTCACGCAGTCTGGCGAAAAAGGCTTTAAGGTCTTTGTCCTCGGCCAGATCCACGGCCAGTTGATATTTGGCCCGCGCTGCCTCTTCTTCCATAATCATGATCTTGATAAAGTTCAACCAGTCCATTTTATCTACCTCCTTGTGATGTAATCAGCCCTTTTCACTTCTTTCAGCAGGTAGCTCCAAGCACAGGGCGCTGTGAACTGTTATTCCGCTACCTGGATGGGAATTCGCCGCGGCTTGCTCTCTTTTACTTTGGGCATGGTGACCGTCAGTACACCTTTGCTCATACTCGCTTCGATCCCGGTTCGGTCGATTGTCTCTGACAGGCCGAAGTGACGATGGTAATGTCCCACGTCATATTCCCGATACAGCACATAGTCGTCCCGATCCTCACCGTGGGCTACATGACCCGTCACAACCAGCTCGTCATCCACGATATCAACATGGGCGTGGTCAAAGCATACGCCCGGCATGTCCATTACGAGCACCAGCTTCTCCGGGGTTTCATAGATGTCTGTTGCCGGCACAAACCAGTTGCCGCTGCGCAGTTCTTGGTGGACACTGCTATCAACTCTGTGCTTCTCAACCGCTCTGATTTTCTGCTGTTCAGGCATCTTTCTGAACCCCTCCCAGATCAACCTTCCACCACTTTGACCGGGATCTCTTTGGGTTTGCCTGTCTCCTTGAGAGGCAACGAGATAGTCAGGACGCCAGCAACGTATGTTGCTTCAGCCCTGTCGCCATCCACCTCTACCGGCAAGCGGACGGCGCGGCCAAAGTCGCCAGCCTTCCGTTCACGGCGATGATACCAACCGCCCTCCAGCTTCCTGTTGGTGGCCCGTGTCCCCTGCAAGGTCAACATATCCCCAGTAGTGTTGATGTCAAAGTCTATCGGATCCATACCCGGTATCTCAGCCCGAATCACCAGTGTTTTTTCGGTGGCCGAGACGATGATGGATGGAAAGACCCGTGCGCCCTGCCGGTCAGTCGGTCGCAGGGTCTGACGCGCCAGGCGATTCATCTCCTGCTGCCAACCGATGTCCCGGTTTTCATGTCGATTCACGTTTGCCCTTATGCTCATCATCTTTCTGGCCAAACATCTCACTCCTCAATCGAGGATCCACCCATATTATACCCGAATTCTGTTAGAAGAATATTAAGAAATTCGGTCGCGAGTATTAAGATTGTGTTAGAGTTCTGTAACATCCCTCACGTTGTCTGCTTGTTGTTTCATGATTTCGGCCAGAACGGTGGTGGCATAGCAGCCCGGTGACAGCCAAAAGCGGAGCATCAATTCTTCATCGTGCCACAGTTCTGGCTCGTGGATCTGAAAGCGCAATGCCCGACGCGCGCCTTTGGCCTTGATACCTCTGCCCACCCGAAAGTCCTCTAGCGTGAGGTCCTCACTCTCCAGCACGTTCGTTTCTAGCTCTCCCTGTTGGCCCGAGGCTTGTATCATCTTGTAGCCATAGATCGGACCCGTGGGGCTGATCTCAAAGCGCCCCGCCCGAGGCTGTTCCGCCGCCTCATCCTCCACTCGAAAGACTGCGTGTCCTGGATGCTTCATCGCCAAATCCCCGATACGAACCTGATCCAGGGTGTCCAGTCGGACATCGAGGACACGGTTGAACAACGCCGACTGATAGGCCGACAGTAAAAAGGTCCTGAGGCGTTTGGATACAGAGACATAGGCCCGCTGGTAATCGCCCTCTGTGCGGAGCAGGCTCTGCAGTGCGCGACGCTCGTCGGACATCTTGTTGGGAAGCAGGGACAGTGCCTCTTCCCAGTGACCGGCCTCGAACCGTGACCGTGCCTCCTGAATCAACGCACTCTCGTTGGGATGTGGCTTGCCCAGTAGTGTCTCGATGAAATGTCGGGTTTCCTTGCGCACCACGGCTCGTCCCAATTCGGCCGAATCGCCCCGAATGCCAAAGCGCTGCGGTCCATAGTAGTTGGGCACGCCGCGGCGGACCAGTACGTCCAGGATGGCTTGGCAGGCAGGCAGCGCTGCCTTGTCCACGCCTCTGATTCGAATGGTAAAGCGGTTCCCCCGTAGGTGGCCGATCCTGAGTTTGTTGCGGTGCCGCTCGGCCCACAGCACGCGGATGCCCGGCAGCTCCAGGGAGGTCACCGTGTCGGGTGGAACCCTGTGGACTGAGAGCACCTGGCAGGCAACCGCTTGGGCATCCTTGAGGCCGGCGTAGCCGATTTGCTTCGGCGACACGCCTAACGCTTGGGCAATGGTTCTGACTGCCTCAAAGGTTGACAGGCCAACCTTTTTGATCTCAAAGAAGGTGTGCTCCCCCTCGCCAGATGTTGGATACAGGGGCAGCTCCTCCACTTGGAAATCCTCGACCTGTTGCTTGATGACTCCGCCGATGCCTGGCAGGTCTGCGGTCAGATAACGATTTATCTTTTCTTCCATCATTTGTCATTCACACTTTGTTATTCGTCGATCATCAATTCTGGGCCAACAGGCCGCTGTAGCCTCCTTCCCACTGCTCCGCCTGCGTCCGGATGATGTAATCCAGGAGCAACTGCTCGCGGCGCATAATCGCTCTTTCCGCCCGCAGCATATAGGCCACGGTGGGCTGATGCAGCAGGCGCTGTTTCTGAGGCATGGGCAGCTGTAGGGCAATGGCTATCAACAAAGCTAGTATTCGGGGCTCAGAGGGCACTTCTTCGACCTCGATTCTGTGCCCCTGAGCCTGCGCCAGAAGGGTAAGGTACTGGTGAAACAACGCACGGACAGGCCCCACTTGGTCTTGCGCCTGCTCGGTAGCGGCGCCGATCAGGGGCCAGGGCTCGGCGCTGCCTGAAAGATATGGCAGGTCGTGGCGGATGTCGTGCAGACGGAAACGCTCGCTGCCCACAGTGACGATGTGCATCCGGCCTTCTTCCAGCCGACTCGCTTTGGCGATTACTGCGGTAGTGCCCACTTTGTAAGGTACGTCACTCTCTGCCCGGGCAAGCACGACGCCGAAGAAGCGGCTTTCTTCCAAACAGCGGTTAATCATCAACTTGTATCGCTCTTCAAAGATGTGCAAAGGCAGCATCATGCCTGGGAAAAGCACCGTGTTCAGCGGAAAGAGCGGCAGATCGCCCCACTCGCTCCTGTCCATTTTACAAGTCATAGTTTACCTCTTATCGCCTGCTGTGCCCATAGCGGCGAGGATATTCACGCTGCTTTCATTCCCGCGATAGCGTTATCGGCACTTGGAAGTTTGTTAGAGAACGCCTTGGGCTCACTCT
>JASFTJ010000162.1:0-6032 GCA_050053615.1 Anaerolineae bacterium
GCCCGGCAGGATACTTGCGACCCAGCCAGGGCAAAATCGGCCGACCCAACAGCGGCAGATTGACCTGTCCGCCGTGTGAGTGACCGGCTAGCAGCAGCAGGATGCGGTGCGACGCGCGGGCGACCTCGTCGGCAAAGTCGGGTTCGTGGACCAGGAGCAACACCGGCCATCGAGGGGGACGCCATCCAGGGAGAGTACATGTGTGGCAACCGGGCTACGCACAAATCAGCCTCGCAGAGTACAGTCTTCAGGAGGACGCACCGTGGTACCTGGTATCGTCGAAGAAAAATTGCCATAGGGGAACTAGACTGGGGTTGGCTGGATGCGCTATCGCCCGGACAGCAGCTGAAGCAAGAAGGCGATTCGTTTGACTTTTCAGGTTGCCTGGGGTAAGCTATGTGTGACTGGGCTTGATGCCAGACAGAAAGCGAGCAGCAAATGTCACGCACATACCGACATGGGCGACCGACGATTGGGGTGCTGGCCGGCTGGCAGTTTGCCTGGACTGCGACGCCCCTCAGTTACCTTGATCCCATCTTTCGGGGAGCCTGCCTAGCGGCACAGGACCTGGGCTGCAACCTGCTCCTGGGGTGTGGCATGGGATCGTGGACCGACCGCAGCGATTCCCTGCGACCCGCGTGGCCTGTCCCTTCCTCCGAATCCGATTTTGTGCCCGTCGGCCCCTGGAACACGGACGGCCTGATCGCCATCAATCCCCTCCATTCCGAGGCCCGCTCGCGCTACCTGCAAGAGCTGCGCGCCGGCGGGCACCCGCTGATCTTTGTAGCCGCCGGTGAGCGCGGTCCTACGATCGTGGCCGACAACCGCAACGGCATTCTCGAGGTGATACAACATCTCGTCGAGCACGGGCATCAGCGCATCGCCTTTATCGCCGGCAGTCCCAAGGACATAGAAGGCGACACCGGCAACCGCTTGCGCGCCTATCACGATGCCGTAGAGACCCACGGCTTGCCGGCCGATCGGCGCCTCGTGGCCTGGGGACGGCACCTCTACGACGGCGGCTATACCGCCATGCAAGAGATCCTGGCCTCCGACGTGTCCTTTACCGCCGTTCTGGCCAGCAATGACGAATCGGCCCTGGGCGCAATGCAGGCCCTCCGCGAGGCAGGATACAGAATCCCCCAAGATGTAGCCATCGTTGGCTTTGACGATCGCCCAGAGAGCGCTGTCCAGGAGCCGACGCTCAGCAGCGTGCGCATCCCTCTGCGCAGGATGGGCTATCGGGCGCTGGAGTCGCTCGTTCAGTATCTCACCGGTCAGGCCGAAACCATCGAATCGGATCGCATCGCGACCCGCTTGGTGGCCCGCGAGTCGTGCGGTTGCGGCCAGCCGGCCTTGCGCACCGCCACACCTGGTCCAGCTGCATCCCGAACCGAGTTGCCAGATCGACCGACCAGCCACGAACAACTGGTGCAGGCCATGGCCGCGTCGGTCCTGAATGAGACCCAATGTCTGCCCGCTGCCGAGATCGAGGCGTTGTGCCAGTGCCTGGTCACCGCCTTTAGCGCCAGCGTGGAGCAAGATGACCCTGCCCGATTTCAGGAAACCCTCGAAGCCGTTCTCCGCCAGGTAGCAACCAGTGGGGATGACGTACACGTCTGGCAGGCGGCGCTTTCGCACTTGGGCGATCTCCTGGATGGGCTGCCGGCATCGGCGGCAAGGCTGGGGCGCGAGCTGTTGGATTGGGCGCGCATCACCATCAGCGCCAGCGTGCGGCGGCAGTTCCGCCGGCACGTGGTCGACCAGCGCTGGACCCTCAACCGCTTGGGCGTCTTGACGGCCCGCCTCCTGGCCGCTCTCGACGAGACACAGGTCTACGAAGTCTTGGCCCAGCACCTGCCGGCCATGGGCATCCCCACCGCGTGGCTGGCCCTGTTCGGCGCGGAGGGCGACGATCCAGCCGCCTGGACCACGCTGCGGGACATCACATCGTTGGAGCGCCCCCCCCTTCGCTTCGCCAGCCGTGACTTTCCGCCGGAACGCTTTCTGCCCAAAGGCCAACCCTTCCGCCTGGCCCTATTTCCGCTGACCGGTCCGCGCGGCCAATTGGGCTTTGCCGTATTCGATACGGCGCATCTGGATCTAGCCGGCGCGATCACGCAGCAATTGGCCACGGCCCTCAACAGCGCCCAATTGTACCGCGAAGCGACCGAGGGCCGTCGCCTGGCCGAAGAGGCCAACGAACTCAAGAGCCGCTTCCTTTCGACGGTCAGCCACGAGCTGCGGACGCCGCTGAACCTGATCATCGGCCTGAGCGGGATTCTCCTGCAAGAGCGTGACGAGGGCGACGCGCCGCTGCCCGAGGTCTATCACCGGGACGTCGCGCAGATCCATGCCAACGCTCAGCACCTGGGCGGACTCATCGGCGACGTGCTCGATCTAGCCAGCAGCGACGCCGGCCAACTGCGGCTGGCAAACGAATTCGTCGATCTGGGCGACACTCTGCGTCTGGTGGCCGAAACCGGCCGCCAGTTGGCCCACGACAAGGGGCTGGGCTGGCGCGCGGTGCTGCCCGAATCCGGCCCCTGGGTGTGGGGCGACCGCACACGGCTGCGGCAGATCGCGCTCAACCTGGTCAGCAACGCAGTCAAGTTCACGGCCCAGGGCGAGGTGCGCTTGGAGCTGGAATCCGGCGCCGATTCCGTCACCGTGACCGTGCGCGACACCGGCCTGGGCATTCCGCCCGAGGAGGAGGCCTCGATATTCCACGAGTTCCGCCGCTCGGAGCGGAGCAGAGCGCGCGGCTACGGCGGTCTGGGCCTGGGGCTGGCCATCTGCCAGCGGCTCGTCGAGCTGCACGGCGGGACCATCGGCGTGCAGTCCTCGGGAGAGGAGGAGGCCGGCTCGGCCTTCTATTTCACCTTGCCCGCGGTACAACCGCCGGCCGATCAGGTTCAGCCCCCGGCCATCTCGTCCCTCACCCAGGAGAGCGTGCTGGTGCTGACGCATGGTGCCGGGAGCGGTCGGCGATTGGAAGCACACCTGGCCGGGCGTGGCTTTGACGCGCAGACGGCGTTCGTCGACGAACGCCCCGATTGGCTCTCGCAATTGGTGGTCGCGCCGCCCGCTGCGGTCGTGGTGGACGTGAGCGCCGCGCCGCACCAGGGCTGGGGTGTGCTGAAGGCGCTCAAGGGCCATCCCAAGACGCGCCACCTGCCCGTGCTGTTCTGCTCGTTGTCGCCCGAGGGCAGCTCAGTGCTGGAGGTTGACTACCTGACCAAGCCCATCGAGCTGGCCGACCTGACGCGGGCTCTCGACCAACATTGGCTCGGGCCCGAGGCCGATCAGCAGACCAACACAATTTTGGTCGTGGACGACGATCCCGACACGCTGGAGATGCACGCCCGGATCGTGCAGGCTCATTCTCCGGCCCACCGCGTGGCGACGGCGCGGAACGGCCTGGAGGCGCTGGACGTCTTGCGGCGGGAGCAGGTCGATCTGGTGCTGCTGGACTTGATGATGCCCGAGTTGGATGGATTCGGCGTGCTGGAGGCGATGCGGGAAGGCGAGGCTACGTGCGAGATCCCCGTCATCGTGCTCACGGGCCAGGTGCTGACCGAGCAAGACATGGCGCGCCTGAACCGGGGCGTGGCGACGGTATTGAGCAAGGGCTTGTTCAGCCTGGAGGAGACCCTGGACCACGTCGATGCCGCGCTGGAACGCACTCGTGACCTGAGTGCCCAGGCACAGCGCCTGGTGCGGCAAGCCATGGCCTACATCCACAAACACTATGCCGATTCCATCTCCCGCGCCGACCTCGCCCGGCATGTGGCCCTCAGCGAGGACTATTTGACGGCCTGCTTCCGCCAGGAGCTGGGCGTGACGCCCATCGCCTACATCAATCGTTATCGCGTCCATCAGGCCAAACAGCTTCTCGCCGACCTTGGCAAAAGCATCACCGACGTTGCGCTGGAGGTCGGCTTTTCCGACAGCGGTTATTTCAGCCGCGTGTTCCGGCGCGAGGTAGGGGTCTCCCCCGAAGCCTATCGCCAGTCTTGATTCTACTCAACCTATCCTTCCGCAGATCGCCTCCAATTTGATGGGCTTTTTGACCACAAAGTACTCAAAGGACACGAAGCTTTTCAAGGTCTATCCTTCTCTTCTGTGCTTTGTGGTCAGGACCTTTTTCCACCAAAGCCTTCTATGAATAGTCTCCCTGTGGAGTGTTGTTGCCCCGTCCAGTCCGGTTTCACCGCAGAGAACGCCAAGAACGCAGAGTTTACTTCTCATTTCTCCGCGAACTCTGCGAGCTCTGCGGTAAGATTCGTCTAACAACCCCCAAGCGGGGGACTAGTCTTCTATGAAATGTCCATATTGATCTCGTTTTTCTCCTAGCCTCACGCAAGTCGGGCGCTTATAATGGGAATCAAGGGTTTGGGACCGGTCCCAAACAGGAGCGGAGGTTTTGTCGGAGGGGGGCATGACAGCGGAGAAACTGACCATCAGGCAGATCGCGAAACTGGCCGGTGTTTCGCGGTCGACCGTGTCGCGGGTGCTCAACGACCACCCCAATGTCAGCCCCGAGACCCGCGAACGCGTGCTGCATGTGGTCGCCGAAACAGGTTTCCGCCCCGATCCCATCGCCCGCTCCCTCTCCAGCCGCAGGGCGGACATCATTGGGCTGGTCGTTCCTTTGTCCATCCAGAGCCTCTTTGAAGATCCATTTTTTCCCCGCTTGATGCAGGGCATCTCCCAGGGCTGCAATCGCCACGACTATACCTTGACCCTTTTCTTGCTCCATACCCTGGAAGAGGAAGAAAAGCTGTATCCCAGAATCTCGCGCCGCCAATTCCTGGATGGCGTCATTGTCACTGCCACGCGTAGCGGAGATCCCTTCATACCCAAGCTCCTCGCCAACCGGATTCCTTTTGTGCTGCACGGCCGCCACGAGGACCCGAGAGTCAGCTTTGTCGAAGTCGACAATGTGACCGGGGCGCACACGGCGGTGACCCACCTGGTGCGCCAGGGCCGTCGCCGCATCGCCCTCATCACCGGTCCCCGGGGCAGCCTGGCTGCCGAGGATCGAGAGCGCGGCTATCTGAATGCCCTGCGGGAGCGAAGGGTCCGGACCGACGACGCCTTGATTATCCACGGCGATTTCACGGAAACGAGCGGCTACGAGGCGATGCAACGCTTGCTGGCCCACGAGCCCGATGCGGTCTTTGTGGCGTCAGACAGCATGGCTCTGGGGGCGATGCGGGCTTTGCGCGAAGTGCAAAAGCGTGTGCCCGACGAGGTAGCCATTGTGGGTTTTGACGACATGCCTCAAGCGGCGACGGCTGATCCGCCCTTGACCACCATCCGGCAACCGATTCAGCGAGCAGGTGTGTTGGCCGTCGAAATGCTCATCGACATTCTTAAGAATGGAGCCGAGCCGGCGCGGCGCATCATCCTACCCATAGAACTTGTGATCCGAGCCTCCTGTGGCTCCCGGTTAGCTGGTTGAAAAAGTGCGAGAAACGGCTCTTTTTTTGTCCGCCATTGGGATCGGTCCCAAGGGCGACACCTGGCAAATCGGATTATGGCATCGCTGTGTTTGGGGAGGAGGTGAGCGATATCAACAATTAGACGCCGACTTGTGTCAAAAAATCGTCCTGGCCGTGGGTCAGGGACAATCCCTACTGATGAAGGAGGAAAGACGATGAAAAAGTGGTATAGTCTGTTTAGTGTACTGCTGGTGGCGATCCTGGTGATAACCGCCTGCGGCCCGACCGAGGCGCCGCCAACGGAGGCGCCCGAACCGACCAAGGCCGAAGAACCAACCGCGGCACCCGAGCCCACCAAAGCCGAAGAACCGGCCGACGAGGCGGTCGAGATCCGCTGGTTCATCGGCCTGGGAGCGGGTGGCAACCCGGAGGAGATCGAGAAGGAAGAAGCGTTCGTCGAGCAATTCAACGCCAAGTACGGCGACAAGTACAAACTCGTCATGGACATCGTACCCAACGAGACGGCCTACGACGTGCTCAAGACCCAGATCGCCTCCGGCGACGTGCCCGACATCGTCGGTCCGG
>JASFTJ010000163.1:0-5999 GCA_050053615.1 Anaerolineae bacterium
TACTCTCCCCGGAGGACTTGGGGCTGGTCGGATTCACTCCCCCTGCCACAGGCTGGACCGTGACGCGCTGGCTGGGTGCTATAGGCACAGCTCTGGGGCTGGGCTTGGGCGCACTTCTCATTCTGACCCTGGCCTGGGCCAACGCCAACCGCAAATCGGATGCTCACCGGGTCCGGTTTCCATCTCAGCCGTGGTGGATGCTGCCGGTGGATGTGCTCTACCTGGAGGTACACTGGGCATTCTACCGTGGCGCGTTGGCCGTGCTGCTGGACGACGTCTACGCCGGCGTCTTTCTGGGGTTGGGGCTGGTCTACATCGAGTGGGGCTTGAATCCCTTCTGGCGGAGAGGCTGGCGCCTGCCGTCACTGGCCGCTGGGCAATGGCTGCACGCCGCCCTGGCGTTGCTCGTGGCCCTCATGTTCCTGCTTACCCGGAATCTATGGGGCTGTCTGGCCGTCCACTTGCTGCTTGAGCTATTCTTCTTTCAACTGGGCCGTGAACGACCCACGTTCCATCCCGCCGACTAGGTGCTGCCAAACTCCAGAATGCGCTTATCTACTTCCCCCTCTATGCGGGCCAGCGCCTGGACGTAGGGTGCAATCCGGGCGAGTTGGGCTCCAGCCGATTCAATAGCCCTTACCCACCCGATACGACCGCTACCAGCTTGATGACGTCGCCATCCTCGGTCAGGGTCGCATCATTGATGAGCTTGCCGTCGCGTAGAGCCAGGATCGACTCCAGGTTCAAGCCCGCGTCCTTGATGATGCGGCCCACCGTGCTGCCCGGCTTGACCTCCCAGGTCCTGTCGCGAAAGATGACTTTGACCATCGGTTTCCCTCGTCTGAAATTCGAGGTGATTGTACCACGCCGATGATAGAAAATCAAACCCCTGCCGTTGAACGGCAGAGGCCTGTGGCAGAGAGGCGCGGAGCAGAGCGGTTAACTCAATTCTGTCTCTCGACGGGTAGTTGCACTTCCGAGACGTGGGCCTGGATCGTTTTCCACCTCAAGTAGCTGGCGATCGAAACCCGGTGATGGCCGTTGATCACAAAATAGGTCTCGTCAACCTGGAAAACTTCAATGGGCGGGTAGCCGGCTCCCGACAGGGTCAACGCAAAGGCTGTTCGCCAACGCTCTTTCTGCCTTTGCTCTCTGGTCAGAGGGAAGAAATGGCGGGTGAACTCGGTGTCTCGCCCGATGCTGCCTACAATCTGCTTGAGAGGAATGTCCTGCAAGCCGCGATAGGCGGCCTCTATCGGGCGCGGCTCTGCAACCACCTGGTGAAAGGACAGCAGGTGCGAGTTACGGCCCCTAATGCGCCCCATCAGCACTTGCCAGCGACCGCGCTTTTGGGCATCGCTGAAGGCATACTCGCTGCGGATGTAGTTGATGGTCCCCACATCTGCATAGAGTGCATCTCCTGGCATGCTTTTGCTCCTCCCAAACAGAAAAGGCTCTCACCTCCTGGCGGGAGCCTTGTTCGCTTCGACGTATATAGCCGCCGACTGCGTATGCTTTCGGTCGAGAGGACCGAGTTCTCATTGCTACAGCTTCAGTATATCACGAAACCCGGCTCTCCGCAATCCCCCAATCCGTTCATCCGAGAAATCACTTCCCTTTCCGCCGCGATTGTATGGCGATGATGAAAAATTGAACCCCTGCTATCCAAAAAGGGTGACAACAAGGGCTTCTGTAAATTGTGGCTATTTGTTCGTCCTCTCCCCCCACTTGGCCAGCAGGTAACTGTGCGCCTCGATGGCTACCTTGGCCCCCTCGCCAATGTGGACCAACACCTGCTCCGAGATATGGGTCACGTCGCCGGCGGCGAATACGCCCGGGTGGCTGGTCGCGCCATAGATGTCCACCTTGACGCGGCCCTCATCGTCCACATCCACCCAGTCGCGCACCAATTCCGAGTTGGCCTTGCGCGGCAGCTTGACGAATACTCCTTTGACCGGCACGTCCAGCCGGCCACCGTCCACCGTCTCGACGACGATGCCCTCCACATAGCGCGTGCCGCGCACCTCTTGCACCGTCGCCCCCTCGTGGATGGTCGCGTTCTCGGTGCGGCGTAGCGTCTTGACCAGCGGCCAGTCGGTGGGCAGCAAGTCGGGCGCAAAGAGATAGACGTGGTGGGCGTAGCGGGCCAGCTCCAGCGCGGCCAGTTGCGCCCGGCGACCTGTGCCGACCACGGCCACCTGCTTGCCCAAAAAGAGCGAGCCGTGCGTGACGACCGAGTAGCTCAGGCCCTTGCCCAGCAGCGTTTCCTCACCCGGTACATTGAGCCGCTGCGGCTTGGCCCCTGTGGCAATGATCAGCGAGCGTGCCTCAAAACAGTCGCCATCTATGGTGACCACCTCAAAATGGTCGTCTACGGGCGTGACCTTGACCACGCGGTCATAATGGCGGCAGAAATCGAGATAGTCCAACTGCTGGCGGAACTGGGCCAGCAATTCTTCGCCGGTGATCACGCTGTGGACCTCTGTGTCTTCCAGTTCGATAAAGTAGGTGGTCTGGCCGCCCCAGCGCTGGGCGATGATGAGCGTCTCCAGGCGTCGGTTGATGGCCGTCACCGCTGCCGTGATGCCGGTTGGTCCTCCACCGATGACAATCAGATCGTACATGTTCACACCCTTTCACTCGACACACATCCTACAGCGAAGGCGGCCCCCCTGTGCCTGGATGGCCCAGGACAGGCCACGCCGCCGGATTCCGGGCATGGGAGCCCGGCCCGCTGTGGGTAGTTTCTCCCCTGCTACGCTGCCGGCGCCGGCGGGATGATGCCTTTGTCCATCAGCACCTGGATCATGTCCCGCGCCTCGCGGATTTTGTCCTCGGCCATGCGGTACAGTTCGTCGCGCGAAAGGTCCAGGCGGGCGACGCCCTGCTCTTGTGCTTTCAGTGCCACGGCCACCGCCTCGCGCGGAAACACCTCCCACTCGTCCATGGTGGGCATGACGTTATCTTCGTCGATGCCACGCTCCTCGGCAAAGCGAGCCACCTCTTCGGCGGCGGCGATCGCCATCTCGTCGGTGATGGTCCGCGCCCGCACGTCGAGCACGCCGCGAAAGATGGCCGGGAACACCAGCGAATTGTTCACCTGGTTGGCAAAATCGGATCGGCCGGTGCCCACGATGCGCGCGCCCGCCGCCTTGGCCTCCCAGGGCCAGATTTCGGGGATGGGGTTGGCCGCCGGAAAGACGATGGCCTCCTCGTTCATGCTGGCCACCCACTCGGGCAGGATGGTGCCCGGTCCCGGCTTGCTGAGGGCGATGCACAGGTCGGCGCCGCGCATGGCCTCGGCTGGCCCGCCGGTGCGTCCCTCAGCGTTGCTGTTCTGGCAGATGCGCCACTTGTCCACAAACTCGATCTTGCGCGCCTCGATGTCCTTGCGGCCGGGGTGCAGCAGCCCTTTGCTGTCACAGGCGTAGACGTTTCCCCACTGCACGCCCGAGGCCAGCAGCAGCCGCAGCGTGGCCACATTGGCCGCCCCGGTGCCGATGAGCGAAACCTTGATCGACTCGATCGTTTTGCCGACGATTTTCAAGGCGTTGAGTACCCCGGCCAGGATCACCGTTGCCGTGCCTTGCTGGTCGTCGTGCCACACCGGAATGCGCACCTCGGGGTCTGTGCGCAGCATATCCAGCACGCGGAAGCATTTGGGCTGCGAAATATCTTCCAGGTTGATGCCGCCGAAGGTCGGCTGGATGAGTTTTACGGCCAGGATGATGCGGTACGGGTCCTTGGTGTCCAGGCAGACCGGCACCGCGTCCACGCCGCCGAGGTACTTGAAGAGCAAAGCCTTGCCCTCCATGACCGGCATGGCGGCTTCGGGGCCGATATCGCCTAGGCCCAGCACCCGCGTGCCATCGGAGACGACGGCCACGGTGTTGCCTTTGTTGGTGTGTTCGAACACCTTATCCGGGTGGGTATGGATGTCGCGGCAGGGCGCGGCCACTCCGGGCGAGTACCAGACGCCAAAATCGTCGAAATCATTAATCTCGACCTTGGGCGCGGTCTGGATCTTGCCCTGGTAGAAGGGATGCAGCCGCATCGCATCCTCGGCCGGCTTTTTGGCCTTGGCCAAGAGTTCTTCTTTGGTCAACATCAGACTTTCTCCATCTGTACCATTCTCCCCCTCCCCCGAGGTAGGGGTGAAGATTTGCTCTCTGTGCCTACGCCGTGTGATTGTCGGCAGCCTCAATGAGTTGTTCCACCGAGACGGTGGGGCCGTATTTCGCCTTCAAGGCCTCCAGGCCCTCCCGCTGCTCAGCATAGATCTCGAACAGTTTGGCCGGCACGTCGTGCTCTTTGCGATAGGCCTCATCCTGCAGATCGATTCTGGCCAGGATGTTGTCCACGTAGAAGGAAAACTGCTGGTCGTAGAGTTCCTTGGGATACGCTTTGTCGATCCCGGCAAACAACTCTTTGAGGTCCTCGTACTTGGGGATGAATCCGATGGGCGTTTCAATCGCCTCCACGTCCCCGTGCGCCCGCCGCTCCAGCCAGCCGAGCCACACCTTCACGTCACGCTTCTGGCCGAGCAGGCCGCTCCCTTCTCCACCACGGGCCTCGTGCGTCAGGAAGTAGTTCAGTCCGGCCATGATGGGTTTGCTCGTCAGCTTGTCGGAATTGAAGAACTGAAACTGGGCACGCATATAGTCGGCCAGCGGACCGGGGATAAAGGGCTCATTGGCCCAGGGCTGGCGCCGGACGCCTTTGGCCCCGACCTCCGTGGCGGTCGCCGCCGAAAGAACCGAGGCGCCAATAACCACCCCGTGATCGGGATTCTTTGCAACCCAGACTGGCGGCATTGTGTCACTGTCCCGTCCGCTGTAGGTGATCACACTGACCCTCACGCCAGCCGGATCTTCAGCGCTGACCTCATTGTAGTTGCCTATGGCAGTGTTTCGCACAGTGCAGCGCGCGTTTGGATGGGAAAGCGGGATAGCGTTGCCGTTACCATCCGTTTTGCCCGCCCACCACTCGCCCTGAAAGTTGACGCCTCGCTTGGGCAGTTCCTCTTCGTTTCCAACCCAATAGGGTACCCCGTGTTCGTCAATCAGCACGTTGGTCCAGATCACCTCCGTGCATTCTTCCCGTAGGCAGGTCATCAGGTACGGATCCGTCCTGCGGTTGACGTCTCGAACAATACCAAAGATGCCACACTCAGGGTTGATCGCCCGCAGGGTCCCATCTTCCGCGATCCAGATCTGGGCCAGGTCGTCGCCGATGAAATCGGTGCCGGTCATGGCCGTCGTCGTTTTGCCACAGCCCGAAGGCGCCGCCCCGGCAAAGTAGGTCTTTCTGCCGGCGGGACCCGTCATGCCGGTGATGAACATGTGCTCCGACAGTTCCCGTTCTTTGCGAAAATAGGTCGCCAGGTCCACGGCAAAGCGATGATTGCCCTTTTTCAGCAGTAGTGTGTTGCCAGCATAGGTGCAGAACATGGAGAAGGTGGTCAGCCAGCTTCGGTCCATAAAGACCCGGGCGTAGGGCAGGTCTTCCGGACGGTTGGGTCCTTCGCTGTGCACGTTGGTGAAGAACAGGCCCGCCCGTTGTACCTCGTCGTCAAAGCGATCATACACATGCCGGTAGAGAATGTTGGCCGAGTGCATCACGTAGGTGGACGTCGTGATCTCCAGGGCCGGGATGGCCGCCAGCGCGCCGATGGGTCCCCGGCTGAAGAAACCTATCAACAGCGTCATCCCCCGCGCAACCCCAGTCATCTTGGCCTTGACGTAATCGTGCGCCTCGTCCCGGAGGATACTCTTGGCCAGCACGCTGGTCTCTTCGTCGGGATTTACGATATAGTACGTTCGGTCGATGATGCGTGCCTGCTCCTGGGGCAGATCAAAGTGCAGCGTGTGGTCCCTCATGGCCACGGGACATTCCTCGCCCTTGGCCAGAGCCATGATGCGCACTCGTTGCAGATCCACCTCCGAACCCGTGTTGATAAAGACTGCGTCGGGATCGACCATCGAGACCGCGTTCGCGAT
>JASFTJ010000164.1:0-5992 GCA_050053615.1 Anaerolineae bacterium
AGCGGCTTCCCAACTCAACGGTTTGGCGGGATAGCCACAACAGGTAAAGCCATCCACGTCCACAAACTCGATCCCTAGCCGCTCCGCCGTACGCCGGGCTGCCAACTCGTAGTTCATGGCCCGGACAGGGACCGTGCAGCCCAAATAGAGCGCGAATACGTTCGCTTCCCCTGGCTGCCGCACGTCGTCAGCGCCTTGGCGGGATGGCGGCGCGCTCTGTACAGGCCCCATCACTCTGCCTCCTCCACCACCCTGCTGCGCACGAGGATGCGACGCACATCCTCGGCCCGCTGCTGGACAGGCGGCAAGCCATGTCGCGACCGTCGTTCGTTCTCAAAGTCGGTGATCTCGTACAGGCGGCCGTGGTCGCGCAGCAACTCTGCTTGCTGCTGGAAGGCCGGTGGTGCGTAGCCTTCCTGTACGGCAATGTTGCGGATCGCATTCATCAACTCTGGGATGTGCACGTCCTGAGGGCAACGCTCATAGCACGTGTAGCAGGTCGAGCAGAGCCACACAAACTCGCTAGTCAGGACCTCCTGCCGCATCCCCAGCAGCGCCATGCGGATGATACGCCGCGGGTTGTACTTTTCGGTCTTGCCGGCCACCGGGCAGCCCGCCACACAGGTGCCACACGAGAAGCAACGCATAAACCGCTCCCCACCGGGCTCGGCCACGATTTCGTGCCGGAAGTTTGGGTCCAGGTGGCTTACGTCTATAATGTCATCCCAGGTCTCAAGCACTGCCATCTCTCCTTACGCCAACGCCCTACCGATCCAGCTGATCACGTCCTCTACCACCACAGCCTGCTCCGCGTCCAGGTCCCGCGCCGCGCAGGTGAGGTGGATCTGACACTTGGGACACGTCGTCAGCATCACATGAGCGCCCGTCTCTCTGGCTTGGCGCAGCTTTTCCCGCTGAATCAGCTTGGAGCAGCCGCTGCAATTGACCCACGCCGTAGAACCACAGCACATGGCCCGCTCACGGTTGTCTTCCATTTCCACCAGTTCCAATTCTGGCACGGCGGTAATGAGCGCGCGCGGCGGTCGGTGCACTTGGAGATAGCGGCCCATCCGGCAAGGGTCATGATAGGTCACCACACCAGGCATCGGCTCCAGATTCAATGCCCCAGCATCCAGCTTGTCAGCCAGCAACTCGGTCAAATGCATGGTCTCGAAGGGCAGTCGGCCCACGTGGGCCGGATAGTCATTCTCGAACGCATTGTAGCACTCGGCACAGGTAAAGACTACTTTTTTGGCTCCACTGGCCTTGATCGCCTCTACGTTCAGCTCTGCCAGCCGCTGGAAGCTATCCACGTCGCCGGCCAGCCGCAGGTCGGCGCCGCAACACCGCTCCTCGTTGCTAATGACGGGAGCGATGCCGACGTGGTTCAAAAGCCGCACCGCGCTACGGGCGACGTCCAACGCCTCGACATCTAGGTCGTCAAAGACGATATCAAAGAAAGGCAGACAACCTACGAAATAAAAGTACTCGCCGTTGTCCGAAACTTGCAACCCGTCAGCCAACCACCCGGTCCGGTCCTGGTGGACGTTCATCGTCTGGATGCGCATCACTTCCTGCAGGATGCCGTCGTGGGCATAGATGCCCCGCTCACCAGCCCGGAACGCCTCGGTACGCATCTCGACAATGAACTGCGCAAAGTCCACATTTGACGGGCAGCGAGCGCTGCACAGCCCACAAGTCATGCACGACCAAAGGTGTGGATCGGTCATGACAGCCTCGGCCTCGCCATAGACCACACGTTCGACAATGCGACGCGGTGAGTATCGCAAGTCCACGCGAGCCAACGGGCAGCTACCGGTGCATTTGCCGCAGTCCAGGCACAGGTAGGCGCGCGTCCTTTGGATAATGGGTTGATAGTTCATGAAACAGTGACTCCCTTATTTAGTAGCAAGATGCAACTCGCAACTGATTCGCGCCCAGCGCTCGGACCTGCTCCGTGAACTCGGTCACGACCTCAGCGAACCGAGCGCCCTCTGCCGCCGAGATCCATTCCAGATGCAATCGTTCCGGTTCGATCCCCAGCAGACTGAGCAGCGAGCGGGCCATTTCCACGTTGCGCATCGCCTTTTCGTTGCCCGAGATGTAGTGGCAATCGCCCAGGTGACAGCCCGTGACTAGCACACCGTCGGCGCCGGACCGCAGCGCTTCCAGAATAAACATCGGACTGACACGCCCGGAGCACATCACCCGAATGACACGAGTGGTAGGCGGGTACTGGATGCGGCTCACGCCGGCCAGATCCGCCCCAGCATAGGAGCACCAATTACAGGCAAAGGCCACAATCTTGGGTTGAAAGTCGTTCATTGCTCCCTCTTCCAGCACGATGGCTCCCAGCGATCGTCCTTGAGGCGCAGTCCGTTCGCCCGCCCGCCTCAACCGCTACTTTTTGCACACAGTCTCCATGTCTGTCTTCTGCAGCCCCAGGATTCTCCACCCTGAAGGGAGAAGGATAGCAGCCAGAATCAACTTGACCAGATCTCCAACCAGGAAGGGATAGAGACCCAAGGGAAGCACCCTTGGCACTCCCGTAAAGAACGCCAACCAAGCCAGTCCGAAAGCGTAAATGGCCGCATGTCCAAACAACATCGCTGCCACCGTAGTCCCAACTCGCCGATCCCACCCTTTCTCAGACAGCCGGCCCGTGATGCCAGCAGCCACCACAAAGCCAATTAGGTAGCCGCCCGTTGGCCCCAACAAGTAAACAAGCCCTGCATTTCCACCGGCAAAGAACGGTAATCCGGCCGCTCCCTCGAACAGGTACGCAAGCAGACACAGACTGCCCCGTCGGCTACCGAGCAAGGCTCCCGTCAAGAGCACAGCCAGGGTCTGCCCGGTGACGGGGACAGGGCTAAAAGGCAAGGGAATGGCCACCTGGGCACACGCGGCAATGAAAAAAGAACCAGCAACGATTAGCGCCACGTCGTACAGCAAAGTGTACCTCTTTGCAGAAGGACGCAGGACATCAGCATAGGTCATTCGACGCACCTCCTTGATAGACTATGTAGTTGGAACATCATTAGATCACCTGTTATTTGACCAGTCCCCGGTCTGGCGCCTGACCTGCAGTCTCACCCGACCGAGCCTCTTTCCCACGGAGAAAGTCCCTTACTCCTGCAGCGCTGCCTGAACCACAGCTGCCACTTGCTCGCTGGTGAAATGGGACGCTTGCATCGCACAAGTGGGACACACGACTGCACAGGCCCCACATCCTTTGCACAGGACCGGGTTTACTCGGGCCACGGTTCGGTTGGTTGGTTGGCCGGGCTTGCTATAGAGACCACCTCCCCCTTCCAACTCCACAAACTCGATCGCGCCAAACTCGCACACCTCGGCGCAGCGCTCACAACCCCGGCATAGGTACTCATCCACGCGAGCGACCACGCCAGAGGAGCGGATCTGCTCTTTGGACAAAATCGTCGCCGCCCGCGCCGCCGCGCCCAGGGCCTGGCTGATGGTCTCGTCCAGGTGGGCCGGCCAGTGGGCGCTGCCGCACAGGTAGACGCCGTCGGTGGCGAAATCGAGAGGCCGCAGTTTGACATGCGCCTCCAGGAAAAAGCCATACTCGTCCACCGGCACCTTGAGCATTTGGGCCAACTCGCGGGCGCCAGGGCGCGGGACCGGGGGTGTGGAAAGCACCAGCAGGTCGTAGGGGATGCCCAACCGGGCGCCCAGCAGCTCATCGCGGACGATCACCCGGCCCTCCGAGACCTGTGGCGGGTTCTCTGGCGTATAGCGCGTAAAAATGACGCCCTGGTCACGGGCCTGTGCGTAGTAATCCTCGAAATGGGTACCGTGTACCTCGATGTCGCGGTAGAGCACATACACCTCGGCGCTCGGATCGCGCTCTTTGATCAACATGGCGTTCTTGATCGCCGTCAGGCAGCAGGTCCGGCCGCAGTAGGAGCGGGTCTCGTCGCGGGCGCCCACGCATTGGATCATGACCACGGTAGTTGGAAGACGGGTAGATTGGGAGCTTGGTGACTGGGCGGCGCCGGCCCAATCCACCAACATCCCTTCCAGCTCCTGCTGGGTGACGACCCGTGGATCGTCGCCGTAGCCGTACATGCCAACGGGTTTGAGCTCCTCTGCACCCGTGGCGACAATGATCACGCCGGCCTGCACGGGGATATCCGCATCCACGCCGAACTGCTTGGTGTGGACGACCAGTTCGTAGCTGCCGATATAGCCCTGTACCTCGTTCACCTCAGCGGAGGTCAAGACCTCGATGTGCGGGTGATCGCTCACCTCGGCGACCTTGCGCTCGACCAGCTCCCGGGCGTTCACCATGATCGGATACAGCGTATCCAGGTGGCGCAGCATCCCACCCAGCTCCGGTTCCCGCTCGATCAACGTCACAGCAAAGCCCCGTCGGGCCAAGCTCAGGGCAGCTGTCATACCAGCCATGCCTCCCCCAATGATGGCCGCTGCCGGTTGGACCGGCAGTTCACTTTCCTCCAGCGGTTCCAACAGGGCGGCCTTGGCCACGCCCATTCGGATCAGGTCGTGGGCCTTCTGCGTCGCCCGCTCCCCTTCGTTCATGTGCACCCACGAGCACTGGTCGCGGATGTTGACAAACTCGAACAGGTACCGGTTCAGCCCCCCTTCCTCGCATGTGGCCTGGAAGAGCGGTTCGTGGGTGCGCGGCGTGCAGGAGGCGACGACGACCCGGTTCAGCTCGTGCTCGGTGATGACCGTCCGGATCTCGGACAGTCCGGCATCGGAACAGGTGAACAAGCTGTCGGTGGCAAAGACGACGTGGGGCAGCGCCCGGGCCGACTCGACCAAGGCTGGCACATCCAAGTAGCCAGCGATGTTGTGCCCACAATGGCAGACAAAAACCCCAACCCGCGGCGACTCGTTCTTGTGCTCTCGTTCTGTATCTTTCAGGCTACGAAACATGGCCTGCCATTCCTTTTCCCCTACTCCAGTGCGATCTCGGCTGCCCGTGCCGCTGCTGCGCTGGCCTGCGAGACCGACTGTGGGATATCGGCTGGTCCCAGACAACAGCCACAGGCCACGATTCCGGGCCGGGTGGTGTCCGTTGGCGCGAACGGGTCGGTCTTGACAAAGCCAAACTCGTTTAGCTCGATGCCCAGAATCCGCGCCAGCTGGGGCGCGTCGTGACAGGGTACCAGGCTGGTGGCCAATACCGTCAGGTCGACCGTCATCCGTTCTGGCCGCATCGTATCCGCATCCTCGTATTTGACAATCGGGTTGTGATCCTCATCCTCCAGGATCTGGGCGACCCGCCCGTGGATAAAGGTCGCGGCATAGTCCCGGCCCGCCCGGTCCATGTACTCCCGGAACCCCTTGCCAGAGCCCCGCAGATCGGTATAGAATATGAAGGAGCGCACCTCGTGATCGTGCTCCCAGGCCAGCACTGCTTCCTTGGTCGAGTGCACGCAGCAGACTGTCGAGCAATAGCGGTTGTGGCGGACGTGTCGCGATCCGGTGCACTGCACAAAGCCAATCGTCTTGGCTGGCTTCCCATCCGAGGGTCGCCGCAGGTGGCCGCCCGTCGGCCCAGAGGCGCTGATCAGCCGCTCGTACTCCAACGCCGTGATGACGTTGGGATACTGGTGGTAGTGATACTGGCCCAGGGGCGTGGGATCGTAGAAATCGTAGCCGGTGGCGACGACGATAGCATCCACTTCCAGTTCCAGCAGGTGGTCTTTTTGCTCAAAATCGATCGCCCCGGCCGGACAGATCTTTTGGCAGAGGCCACACTTGGCCCGATCGAGATAGATGCAGTGTTCCAGGTCAATCGTCATGACCATCGGCACTGCCTGCGGGAAATGGAGGTAGATAGCGCGGCGCTCATTCAGCCCAAGGTTGAACGCATCTGGCACTTTGCGGGGACACTTGCGGGCGCACTCGCCACAGCCAGTGCACAAGTCCTCGTCCACGTAGCGGGCGCGCTTGAGCACCTGCACAGCAAAGGTCCCGGCTTGGCCCGCCACTTCCTGCACCT
>JASFTJ010000165.1:0-5975 GCA_050053615.1 Anaerolineae bacterium
CATTGCCTATTGCTCCGAAACTCACCGCAACCGCTCCCCCGGCTCGAACCGCGAGCGCGCCTCCCGCAGAATCTCCTCGTACAGCGCCAGGTTGCGGTCCAGCAAATGGTCGAACACCTGGGGGCTTTTGCTGCCGTGGGTCACTCCTCAACGCTCGTAGTTTCAGCCGGCCCGTCCAGGTGCAGCCGAAGTTCATTTAGCACGTTGCGGCCCAGGATGATGCCATCCCCCCAATCGTCAGCAACCACCTCTACACCTGGTAGTCGTAGCGAGCCGAACAGCACGATATCAACTCTGTGAACGGCGACTCGATGCAAGTTTTCTCCCAAATGCGAGCGCACGTTGGTCATGTACACCACCGGAGCCTGCAACCCCTCCAGGATTTCGGTCGGCACAAAGGTGCCATCCGCCCCGGTATCGACCAATGCCAGCCAGGTTCCCTGGCCAGGCGTTCCGTCCGCAAGCGCCACGCTGACCGGCAAAACGGGAGCCGCCGGAGAATAGTCGTGGCTGTAGGCCGCCGTATTCATTGTGAAACCAGTCGTGGGCTATAGACGCGGATCTCGCGCGGCCCCTCGGCCGGGATGATCAAAACAGGCGTTTGCCCGTACCTGGCGCGGACACGCTGATAAAGAGCACGCTCGCTCTCATCGTGATCTACAACTCGCTGATTGTGAATAGCAACCAGCTTTCCCTCGTACCTGGCGCGCTCGCCGAGGGAAAGAGCAAGCCACCATGCCTGTTCGCGTTCAATCTTGCGTCGATCGGCCAGCGTCCGCTCGCGCTGGATGGCTGCCCGAAGGAACTCTTCGACGTCCAGCCCCCGTGTCGCGGCCTCGTGCTGGATTTCGCCAATCAACTCTTCTGACACCTGAAGGATTGCCATCTATCACACTCCAATAGCCAAAACCCAATCTACCGCAACCGCTCCCCTGGCTCGAACCGCGAGCGCGCCTCCTTCAGAATCTCCTCGTACAGCGCCAGGTTGCGGTCCTGCAAATGGTCGAACACCTGCGGACTCTTACTGCCGTGGGTCACGTAACGCAGCGGGTCGGAGTCGAGCTTGGCGGCGATGATCTCCTCCCCACCGCGCGCCTGGGCCAGCCGCCAGGCGATGGGCGTGACGATCATGCTGTGGCCGAAATAGTAGCTACCCCCCGCGTCCGGCCCCACGGCGTTGGTCGCCACCACATAGACGTGATTGTCGTAGGCCCGGGCGCAGTTGGTGATGTACCAGATGTCGAAACTCCTCAAGAGCGCCGACGGCCGCAGGATGATCTCCGCGCCCTTGACCGCCAGCAGCCGCGACAACTCGGGAAAATCGCCGTCGTAGCAGATGATCATGCCGATGCTGCCCAGCGCCGTCTCGAACACGTCGGCGCGCTGGCCCAGCGTCACCCAGCCGCCGCAGTCGGCCCGCTCCAGGGGGAAGGGATGCGTCTTATCATAGATGCCGATGATGTCACCTTCCGGCCCGATGAGGATCGACGAATTGTAGACCACGCCCCGCTCCGGCCCGCGCCGGTACGAGGGCCAGACCACGTGCACGCCGTGGGCCTTGGCCGCCTTCTGGATCTCGCGGGTGATGCGCCCCGGCGCCTCGTCCACCAGGTCCCACAGGCCCGCCGCATCCAGCCCGGTGACAAAGCTGGTCGTCACCGTCTCGGGAAAGACGACCAACTCGGCTTCATACTCTTTGACCGCCTTCTCCAGCCAGGCCACACCTTTTTCCACGTTCCCCTGCACATCGTTGGGCGTAACCGCAATCTGCACACAAGCAGCAATGAACTCTTTCACACTACTTCCCTTTCATTTTCTCCAGGAGCGCCATCAATCGCTCGTTGCCGCCCGCCGGCGGCTTCCAGTCCACCTGGATGACCGGCGCGTCCTGGGCTTGCAAGCTCTCGGTGAACGATCCCAAGCCGACGTTGATCGCCGCAAGAGGCTTCTGCAAGACAGCCAAATCTACCGGCTGAAAGCCGACCGCTGACTGGTGACCGCTAACAGGTCGCACCAGCCGCCCCACGTAGCGCACCGCCGCGTCGTTGCTCGTCTCCACCCGCGCGCCGGCGTCTGCCAGCTTCTCGATCTGGGCCTCCATGTCCTGCGGGTCCTCGTCGGTGCCGACGACCACGGCCACGACTTCCAGGGTGCGACCGGCCTCGGCTGCAACCGCCCTCGCCTCGGCGATGGCCGGGGCCAGCTCGCCCGCCGGGTCGGGATGGGCGCCGTAGCCCAGCACCACGTCAAGCAAAATCACAGCGACCTCCGGGTCCTCGGCTTCTTGCTGCAAGCGGCGGATGCGCAGATCGTTGTCCATCATCGGGTGCAGGCGGCCGACCGTGAATTCGTCCTCGCCCATGTCGACGATGGTGTGCGCCCGGCTGACCAGCGCGTTCTCCAGGCGATGCTCTTTCTTCAGCGGCAGGTTGGAGTAGACAGCGGGCAGATAGTCCTGCAAGAGCAGCAGCGCCTCGTAGGCCAGCGTCCCGCCGGAGAACAAGCCCCGCAAGTAGCGCTGCCCTGCCGCGAATCGGTCCACGCCGGGGATGAGCTCTGCTTCGGGCGGCGAATCGGCCAGCTCCACAGCCAGCCCTGCCGCCTCGTCAAAGGTGTTGGCAAAATGGAGGTTATCCACCCGGCGCGCCGAGGACGCGTAGCCGATAAAATCCACCACAACCGGCTTGCCCGCCGCGCGCGCCGCCTCCAGCAAGCTCTTGGCCACCTGGGGCGACGGCGGCTTGGACACGAGGACGATGACCTCCGTCTCCGGATCCCGGCTGAGCAGGTCGAGGCCCTGATGGGCCGTCACCGCGCCGACCGCCTCCGACAGGTCGCGCCCGCCGGTGCCCAGGGCGTGGGTCAGGCCGCCGCCCAGTTGGTGGATGCGGCTGCTCACCTGCTGCAAGCCGGTCCCTGAGGCGGCCACCATGCCGATGGGGCCGCGCCGCACCCGGTTGGCAAAGCCCAGCCCCACGCCGTTGACGATGGCCGTGCCGCAGTCCGGCCCCATGACCAGCAGGCCCTTCTCGCGCCCCGATTGTTTCAGAGAAACTTCGTCTTCGAGGGAGACGTTGTCGCTGTAGAGGAATACGTGTTTGCCCAGCCGCAGCGCCTCGCGGGCCACGCCGGCGGCGTAGCGCCCCGGCACCGAGACCAACACCCAGCCCGCCTCGGGCAGCATCCCCGCCGCCGATTCGAGGCTCTTGGGCAGATAGGCCTGGTCGACGACGCTGCGGCGCCTGGTGAGCAATTCATCCACCTGTCCAAGCGCCGCCTCCGCGCCGGCCTCCGTCTCTGCCTTGATGACAATGACCAGATCATCGGCGACAGCCGCCTGAGCCTCTGCCGTCAGCAGGCCCGTCTTGGCCAAGATCTCCTTATTGGCCTCGGTGCCCATCACTACGCCCGCATCGAGGACGCCCGGCAACGCGGCGAGCGAGCGCTGCAACTGCATAAGGACCACCGAATCGTAGTACGCTCCAGATCGAATTTCCGCTTTCGTAACTGCCACAGGTGCTCCCTCCAAAAAAAGATCGACAGACTGTGCCGAAATTAGATCTCTTGTTATCAAGCGTCGAACGCGAATAGTCCCCCTCTTATGTTGCTCATGTCTTACCGCCAGGAACACGAAGGACCACCCAAAAGTTGGCGACCTCTGTGCCATAACGGTCAAAAAAGCGCCGAATTCGCTCACCAACTCTTGGCAGGAGCACTACCCAAACGCAAAAAAGTATACCACATGGCCCCAGCGATGTCAATTGCCAATCTTGTGATTATGTCTACTTACACACGATACTCAAGCAATAGCTCACCGTGAGCGACGCGGTGACCTTCAAGCACGTGCATGGCCTCGATGACCCCATCGCGCGAGGCGCGGATGACATTGTCCATCTTCATCGCCTCGATGACAAGGAGTGCGTCACCGGCGGAAACGCTCTGGCCTGCCTGGACAGCGACAGACTTGATCACGCCGGGCAAGGGAGCGGCTACCATGCTCGCCGAAGGCGCAAGGACTTTCGAAACCGAACCCGGGCCCACCGTCGGAGCGGGCTCAACGGCGGCTGGCTCTGTTCCAGCAGCCGGCTCACTGATTCCAACTGTAAGGACCCTTCCGTCTACTTCTACCTGCACCTGGTTCTTTCGGGGATCTGTCAACACCTGGACATCAAAGGTGCGACCATCGACCGTGATCTGGTATCGTTTCATTGAGGCCTCTGTACCTCCGAATTGCGCGCCAGCCTCTGCTGGTGGTAAAGCGCCCACCAGGGGCTGACAGACCAGCCATCCACAGCTTCCGCAGGCGTACTGACAGCGCCAGCCTTCTGCTCAGCATCCGCGCGGGCCAGCGCCACGGCGATGGCCGCAGCTCGCAGGGCAGCTTCGTCCTGAACCGCCGACACTTGTGGCTCAGCAGAGTCTTCAGGCGCGAGTGCTCGATCCTGCGTCGCCGATGTCAGTAATGACAATAATCCGTAGAAAAAGCCCAGCGCCAGGAATAACAGCGTCATGCCAGCAAGGCTTATGACAAATACAACGGCAAGCGAGTGTTCCATTCGCCACCTCACACCGGCATACAGCCGTGTTTCTTGGGCAGCGACGAGGCCTGTTTGTCGCGCAAGAAATCCAACGCGGCGATCAGCTTGGGTCTCGTCTCGTGGGGCAGGATCACATCGTCCACGTGGCCGCTGGTCGCTGCCGCGTAGGGGCTCCCGAACTGCTCGCGGAACTGGGCGATAAACTTTTCCCGGACCTCCTCAGGATTCTCTGCTTGGGTCAAATTCCTTCGATAGAGGATGTTGACCGCGCCTTCTGCGCCCAGCACCGCGACTTCGGCTGTCGGCCAGGCATAGACCAGATCGGTGCGCACGTACTTGCTGCTCATGACGATGTAGGCTCCACCGTAGGCCTTGCGGGTGACGATGCAGATTTTCGGCACCGTCGCCTCTGCATAGGCATAGACGATCTTGGCCCCGTGGCGAATAATGCCGCCGTGCTCCTGCACCGTGCCGGGCATAAAGCCGGGACAGTCCACAAAAGTAATCAACGGAATGTTAAAGGCATCACAGAAGCGGACAAACTTGGCAATCTTGTCCGAGGCATCGATGTCGAGCACGCCGGCCAGCCAAGCCGGTTGGTTGGCGACGACACCTACCACCTCGCCGTGGAGCCGGGCAAATCCCACCACGGCGTTGGGAGCAAACCGACTTTGCACTTCGAAAAAGGTTCCGAGGTCAAAAACGCCGGTGATGGCCTGGCGGATGTCGTAGGACTGAGCGTCCTCCCGCGGCACGAGAGTATCCAGCGACGGATCGACGCGGGTCGGATCGTCCGTGGGTGGGATCCGCGCCGGAGGCGCCGCATTGTTGGAGGGGAGATAGCCCAACAGCTTGCGGGTGAGGGCAAAGGCTTGGGCTTCGTCGACCGCGACAAAGTCGGCCACACCGCTCTCGGCGGCGTGAGTCTGGGCACCGCCCAGCGTCTCGAAATCCACTTCCTCACCAGTCACCGTCTCGATGACGTCCGGTCCGGTGATGAACATGTGGCTAATGCCCTCGGTCATGATGATGAAATCGGTCAGACCTGGCGAATAGACCGATCCGCCGGCGCACGGCCCGAGCATGACGCTGATCTGGGGGATGACGCCGCTGGCCTGAGTGTTCCGCCAAAAAAGCTCACTGTACCCGCCCAGGCTCCAGACCCCCTCCTGGATGCGGGCGCCGACCGAATCGTTGAGAAAAACAAATGGAGCGCCAGACCCAATTGCCAGATCCAACACCTTGCATACCTTCTGCGCCTGCGCTTCGGAGAAGGAGCCGCCAATGACGGTAAAGTCCTGGGCGGCGACCGCCACCTTTCGCCCGTCAATTCGGCCAAAGCCAACCACTGCGGCGTCGCCAGGAATCCTCTTTTCGTCCAAGCCAAAGGCACTATGGCGATGGGTAATGTAGGGGTCTACCTCTTGGAAGCTATCG
>JASFTJ010000166.1:0-5966 GCA_050053615.1 Anaerolineae bacterium
CATGGATGGGGGACCACGCTCACCACATTTGTCATCAAGAGCGTCGAAGTGCCGGCTGATATCGATCAGCAATTCCTTGAAATGCTGGCAGAGCGGTACGGGAAAGAGCGAAAAAAGCTGGAGGCGGAAGCAGCAAGCGAGAGCATTATGCTACGCGGTAAGGCTGAGGCCCAAGCCATCGCAGTGATTGAAAGTGCCAAGATCGCGGCGCGGGAGGAGTTGATCGACCTTTTGCGGAAAACTTTGCTACAGGGACATGCGGGTCCGTATCCGATGCACCTGGTTGATCGGTTCCTCTCTGCCATAGAATCTTTATCCATGGCTTTGAGCACGGACACTGCAACTGCCACTCGCTACATTGAAGCCTTGGAAAAGATGGCAACCGAATCGGGCACCAAGGTGCTTATCGTCGGCGAGGAGCGCCGGTTGCTTCCACCGTTGCCAGAAGTAACCTCAGGAAAAGGCGATACTGGGCCTGACAAGCCCTCTTAACCGCCGCAGAGGTTCTGAACCAGAAACCGTAACTCTGGCCTAGCCCTGCTCCGCACCATACCGTGAGGGTTGCAGATACATCCTATGTCTTTGGTCCAGATCCTTTCTCCGAAGCGATTGTGGCGATGGAAGCCTCAACCCCAGGGCCAAGGCGACCGCTTCCAGCGCGGCCTGGTAGCCCTGGACAAAAGCAACCGATTCAGGGGAGGTTCCTGTGCCCATGGCATTGTCTATGCTCGTTACACGAATTGCAGTCAGTATGTCTTGAACGTCATCTTTCAGAACGGTATTTAGACTCATGTATCCTCTCGCTCCACTTGGTTTCGGAAAACGGCTTGCATGGTAGCACAAGTCATGAGGTTTGTCAACTGCTACCTACCTGACGATCCATTTGAAATCCACTAGGGAATGATGGATGAATCAAAATTATCTCCTAACCATCGGCGCCGCCTCCATTGACACCAAGGGCCGCGCCGACGGCGCCATCCAGACCGGCACCTCCACGCCCGGCGCCATCCGCGTCAGCGTCGGTGGGGTGGGCCGCAACATCGCCGAGAACCTGGCCCGCCTCGGCGAGCGCGTCGTCTTGCTGTCCGCCGTGGGCGACGACAGCGCCGGCCACCACGTCCTGCACGAGGCCGCCGAGTGCGGCATCGACGTCAGCCACGTGTTGGTGGATGGCGGCCACCGGACTGCCGCCTACTTGGCCGTCCTCGACGAAACCGGGGCCATGGCCATGTCCATTGACGACATGAGCATCAACCACGAACTCATTACGCCGCAGTTGGTCTACCGACGCCGCGTCCTCTTTCGCGACGCCCAGATGGTCATCCTCGACGCCAACCTCACGCCCGCCACCTTGCGCACCATCTTTAACCTGACCCGCAAGTACGACTTGCCCACCTGCGCCGATCCCACCACCGCCTCCTTGGCCCCCCGGCTGATGCCCTATCTGCCCGATTTGACCCTGGTCGCCCCCAACGCCGCCGAGGCCGAGGCCCTGTGCGGTGTGCGCGTCACCGATCGAGAAGGTGCCCTCGTCGCCGCCCAGGCCCTGGTCAGCGGCGGCGTCCAGATCGCCATTGTGACCCTCGGCGCCACCGGTCTCGTCTATGCCACTTCGCAGGAGAGCGGTCACGTCCCCGCCATCGAGTGCGAGGTCGTGGACCTCACCGGCGCCGGCGACGCGTTGACGGCTGCCGTTGTCTTTGGTCTGCTCAATGACTTTCCAATCGCGGAGGCGGTTCGACTGGGCGTATCATCGGCGGCGCTCACCTTGGGTTGCCGTGAAACTGTCTGTCCGACCCTGAGCCTGGAACGGCTCTACGATCAGTTGATCATCTGAGAGGAGCGGCATGGAAAGACCCTTGCGTCTAGCTCAAGAGGTCCGTGAGGCGTTGGAGAAAAAGCAAGCCGTCGTCGCCTTGGAATCGACCGTCATCGCCCATGGCTTGCCCTATCCCACCAACCTTGAGACCGCCCGAACGATGGAGTCGATCGTGCGCCAGCACGGCGCTGTGCCGGCTACCATTGCCGTGCTCGACGGGCAGCTCCGTGTGGGCTTGACTGATGACGAACTGGAACACGTTGCTACGGCCATAACATCATCGAAGGTGAGGGGCATCCGCAAAGTGAGCCGCCGCGACCTGTCCATCGTGGTTGCCGATGGCGAGGATGGTGCCACGACCGTCTCTGCGACAGCGACCATCGCGGCCTGGGCGGGCATCGAGGTTCTTGCCACAGGCGGCATCGGCGGCGTGCACCGGAATTCGCCGTTCGATGTCTCCAACGACTTGCCGACCCTGGCCGCGGTGCCAGTTGCCGTCGTCTGCTCCGGCGCCAAGTCGATCCTCGATCTGCGGGCTACGTTGGAATGGCTGGAGACCGCCGGTGTGCCCGTCATCGGCTATGGCACCAACGAATTCCCCGCCTTTTATACCCGGCGAAGCGGTTTGCCGGTGGATGCCCGCGTGGACACGCCAGCCGAGGCCGCCACCATCATCCACGCCGGGCGCCGGATGGGCCTGCTGGCCAGCACCCTGGTCGCTGTCCCTGTACCCTCCGAGGCCGAGTTGCCTGCGAGGCGCCTGGAAGCTGCTGTCGCTGCTGCTCTGGCCGAGGCCGAGGCGCGGGATATCGAAGGCAGCGCTTCCACGCCTTTCCTGCTCAAGTGGATCGCCCGCCAGACCGAAGGAGCCAGCCTCAAAGCCAACGTCGCCTTGCTGGAAAACAACGCGGCGGTGGCGGCCCAGATCGCTTTGGTCCTCAAGGATCTGCCGTAGACAGAGGTGAGCCCGCGTGGAATGGATACGCATCGACTGGAAACCTGACTATACTGCGTTGTTGTTGTCTTACGCCTACGTCTTTGCCGTTATTACCTTGGGCGAGTTTCTGCGCCGCATCCGCAATCGCCCCCTCGACTTTACCCGCAAGTTCATCCACATCGGTGTAGGCATGTGGATTGTGGGCACGGCCCTGCTTTTCGAGAACTGGTACCTGTCCCTTATCCCACCCGCGACCTTTGTGCTCATCAACGCTTTGTCCTACTGGCGAGGCGCTATCAAGGCGATGGAGTCCGGCGAGAAGGGCAACCTGGGCACAATCTACTTTCCCCTTTCTTTCATGGCCGTGATCTATTACTTTTGGGGCCAACCTGTTCTGATGGTTGCTAGCCTGATGCCCATGACCTGGGGCGATGCCATGGCCGCCATCGTCGGCCGGCGCTACGGCCATTATCGCTTCACGGTTGGCAGGCAGACCCGTTCGCTGGAGGGCTCAGTAGCCATGCTCTTCTGGAGCTGGACCTCGACCTCCCTGGCGTTGGTGGTTATGCCCTATCTCGCCGGCCAGCCACTCGTTGATTGGATACTGGCCCTGATATACGGCGGGGCAGTGGCTTTGGTCTGCACTTTGGTGGAGGCGTTGTCGCCTTGGGGCATCGATAACCTCACCGTTCCCGCTGCCGCTGTCCTGATCCTCCATCTGCTCCGCTCATAGCGCCTCTGCCCTTCAACCTGGGGCTTGATGGCAGACCGAGGGCCAGCTCTGGTGCGATGCTCGTGGCGGTGATGGCCCGCGTCTTGATCGGACCTCCGAGGCGCTGGTTGCGCGGTAGGTCGAGGCTGATTCTGCACTGTGCAAAGACGAGGGCGACTCCACATGTAGCCGTGGTCCCCGAACACTTGGCGAGCACGAGCCATTCTGCGCTCCGCTGGAGGCTGGGCTCGTTCGTTTGAGGGTAAGCCACCCAGATCGTGCTGTTGCGCCAGTGCGGCGTGTATGGTATAATTTCTTTATCCAGACGAGGTAACGTCCCACAGCATGCAGGAGCAGAGGCAATGACCCAGCAAGATGTCTATGATATCACTATCATCGGCGGCGGGCCTTCCGGTTTGTTTGCTGCCTTCTATGCAGGTATGCGGGCGGCCAAGACCAAGATCATCGATAGCCTACCCCAGCTGGGTGGTCAGTTAATGGCCCTCTATCCCGAAAAGTATATCTATGACATTCCCGGCTTTCCCAAGGTTCTGGCCCGTGGATTCGTGGACCGCCAGGTCGAGCAGGCGATGGCCTTCTCCCCGACGGTCTGCTTGGACGAAAAGGTCACCGACCTCAACAATCGCCAGGATGGCCTCGTAGAACTACAAACCGAGCCGGGTAATGTTCACCTGTCCCGCACCGTCATCATCGCCGCGGGCGTCGGCGCTTTTGTCCCCCGCACCCTGGATATTCCTGATATCAAACGCATGGAGGGTAAGGGCGTCTACTACTTTGTCGAGGATCTGGAGGCTTTCCGGGGCAAGCGCGTCATGGTGGTGGGCGGTGGGGATACGGCGCTGGACTGGGCCTTGAACCTACAAGGCATCGCCAGCCAGGTGGCCCTCATCCACCGTCGAGACAAGTTCCGCGCGCACGAAGGTTCGGTCAAGGAACTGTTTGATTCGCCAAGTCAGGTGCTGGTATTCCACGAACTAAAAGCCTTGCACGGTGGGGACCGCGTCGAAGCGGCCACCATCTTTGATAACCGGAGCGGTGATGAAACCACAATGGAGGTGGATGCCCTCGTCTCAGCGTTAGGCTATCTGGCCAACCTGGGTCCCATCAAGGGCTGGGGGTTGAACATCATCAAGAACTCGATCCTGGTGGATAGCACCATGCAGACCAATCTCCCGGCGGTCTATGCCGTGGGGGATATTACGACCTATGAAGGCAAGATCAAGCTGATCGCCACCGCGACGGCGGAAGCGGCCATTGCGGCCAACTATGCCAAGAACTATCTAGACCCCAGCACCAGGGTCTATCCGGGCCACAGCAGTGACAGGGACCAGAATTAACGAGCTGGACATGACGCTGGGACAGAAGGAAATCGAGTGGCTCCGTCATCCGGATGCGGAAAGATTCGTACAGGAACACTTGGACGAATTCATGGCCACCGTGACCTCGGTCCGCGCCTTTGCCGCCGATCTGCTGGCGCGGACCGGCAGCCGCTTGTTCGACTGGATCGATCATCTGATCCTGGCGGATGGTGACCGACCTCGAGGCCAGTTGGCCGATTTGGGCTTTGAGCTGGAGGATGTGCCCGCCGAGCCCGGCGACCGTGTGTACCATCATCCCGGCACTGTCCTCCCCCGCATCGTGCTGCGCAGCGAGACCGACGCGACGCCCGGCAGCCCGGTCGGCGCAGCTATTCGGGTGGAGGACATCAGTTTCTTCCTCATGATGCATCGCTTGACCCTCCCCATCGAAGGCACCCTGCTGAGCCCCTACCGACGGGCCAAGGTTTGGCAGACAGACGGGCGCGATTTCTTGGTGGTAGAGCGACGAGGGGACGCTGGTTTTATCCCCACAGAGATGCCGCCGGATTATCCCCAGCGATACCTGCATGCCCTCGAGCGATGGGTCACCCGGCCCGTCCTGGCGACTGAGCGTGCAGGTATGGACCAGACACTAAAGCTGGCCCAGTCCTTGGTCAGTGACCTGGGCACGGATACCGCAGGCTGGATCGCCTTCGCAGCGGAGCGGGTGTACTGGCAGCGGCGCAACCGCGCCGCACAGGTGCAGAAGGCTCGACAGGACAGCCTGGGCCTCGGTTGGGCCAACCACGATCACCATACCTTCCGCAGCTCGCGCGAGCTATTCCCCGTGCTGATCCAGATTTTGGAGACCTTTGGCTTCCAGCCGCGTGAGCGCTTTTTCGCTGGTGCGGAGGCCGGCTGGGGTGCACAAGTGATGGAGCAGCCGGTCTGCCGCCTCGTTGTCTTTGCTGATGTCGATCTTTTGCCAGATGAGGTGGCTGGCGATTTTGCCCACCATCCCCTCTCCCCGCGCAAACAGCTGGGCACGGTCGGACTGTGGTGTGCGCTCCACGGCGAATCGATGCTTGGGGCGGGACTGCACCACCTGGCTGGCCGCTTCGATTTTGATACGGCGACGCAGCAGCTGGCCGAGCGGGGCATCAAGATGATGCGCCCCTT
>JASFTJ010000167.1:0-5966 GCA_050053615.1 Anaerolineae bacterium
TGTTCGATGTACAACACCCGCGAGAAAGGCAACATCCGCGTGCCGGCGCTTTCATCCTCTGGATTGTTGATGACCTCCAGTTCCTCTACCTTGTCTTGTGGATAGTTGTCAATGACCACCCTGAGCGGACGCAGGACGCCCATGACCCGTGGCGTTCGCTTGTTCAAATCCTGGCGCAGGCAGTACTCCAACAACTTGATGTCAACGAGACTCTCACTCTTGGCCACCCCGATGCGGTCCAGAAACTCGCGGATGGCTTCGGGCGTATAGCCCCGCCGGCGCATCCCAGCAATGGTCGGCATGCGCGGGTCATCCCAGCCGTTGACGTATCCACCATCGACGAGCTGCAGCAGGTAGCGTTTGCTGAGGATCGTATAGCTCACATTGAGCCGGGCGTATTCAATCTGCCGCGGGTGAAAGATGCCCAGTTGTTCGATGAACCAGTCGTACAGCGGACGGTGCTCCTCATAGCCCAGGTCGCACATCGAATGGGTGATCCCTTCGATCGAATCCGATTGGCCGTGGGCCCAGTCGTACATGGGATAGATACACCACTTATCTCCCGTCCGATGATGGGTCGCGTAAAGGATCCGGTACATAATCGGATCGCGCAGGTTCATATTGCCCGACTGCATGTCGATCTTGGCCCGCAAGACATGCTCTCCCTCGTCAAACTCACCAGCCCGCATGCGCTCGAACAGATCGAGGTTCTCTTCGACCGAACGATTTCGACAAGGGCTTTCCTTGCCCGGCACGCCAAAGGCGCCCCGGTATTCTTTGATTTCCTCGGGGCTCAAGCTGTCCACGTAGGCCTTCCCATCCTTGATCAGCTGCACCGCCCACTCGTAGAGCTGTTCAAAGTAATCCGAGGCATAATACTCGCGGTCTTCCCAATCGTAGCCCAGCCAGCGGATGTCCTCCTTCTGAGCTTTTACGTACTCGGCTTCTTCCTTGACAGGGTTGGTGTCGTCAAAGCGCAAGTTGGTCAGACCGCCAAAGTCCTCGGCGACGCCGAACTGGATGTTGATGCCCTTGGCGTGGCCGATATGCAGGTAGCCGTTGGGCTCCGGAGGAAATCGGGTGTGGACACGGTCGTATCTGCCGCTCTCCAGATCTGATGTAATTGCCTCCCGGATAAAGTCAGTGGGCATTGAAGCCGCAGTCATGTTTTCAGCTCCCTTCTCACCGTATGCGGTTGAAATATCCAGTATACGGAAACGGGCACATGTGTGCCCGTTTTCTCGGCTGGCGGACCGGGATCGGAACCCCAATTAGACGGTCCAGAACCGCTAGTCTTGCCGTTGGGCGATCCCCCTAGCGACGGGGGTATTCTAGCACAGAAGCGGCGCGCTGACAAGTAGGGCGCGTTTTCCTACGCGTCCGAGGACAGGCCCGCCAGGCCCTCGATCCCCCGGTCGAGGCGGGCCAGGGTCTTCTCCCGGCCCAGGATGGCCAGCGTCTCGAACAGCGGCGGGGCCACCCTCTTGCCACTGACGGCCACGCGGACGATGCCCAGCATCGGGCCAAGCTTTAGCCCCAGCTCGGAGGCCAAGGCGCGCAGGGCCTGGTTGATGGTCCCGGCGTGAAAATCGGGTAGGTCCGCCAGCGTCTCGCGCACCCGTCGCAAGGCGTCCAGCGACCCAGCGGCGTCCATCTTTTTGCCGACCAGCATCTCGGTCTCGTAGTCGATCCGCGCCTGGAAGAAAAAGTCGGTCCACTCGACCACCTCGGCCAGGGTTTTGAGCCGCTCCTGGACCAGGGGCACAAGGGGCCGGACCTCGGCGGGGGTGGCGTCAAAGCCGGCCCGGGCCAGGAAGGGCACCAGCCGCCCGGCCAGGTCGTCGGCGTCGAGCTGCCGGATGTAGTAGGCGTTCATCCATTCCAGTCGCTCGTAGGAAAAGCGCGCCGGCGAGTTGTTGATGCCGGACAGGTCAAAGTACTCGATCAGCTCTTGACGGTCGAAAATCTCGGTCTTGTCGTCATAGCTCCAGCCGACGCGGGCCAGGTAGTTGACCATCGCCTCTGGCAAGTATCCCTGCTCCCGAAAGCCGCGGATCTCAACGCCGCCATGACGCTTGCTGAGCTTGCCCTTTCCGGTTGGCGCCAGGATCAGCGGCAAGTGGGCATAGAGCGGGATATCCCAGCCAAAGGCATGGTAGAGCAGAACATGCTTGGGCACCGAGGGCAGCCATTCGTCGCCACGCATGATGTGGCTGATCCGCATCAGGTGGTCGTCCACGACGTTGGCCAGGTGGTAGGTGGGATATCCATCGCTCTTGAGCAGTACCAAATCGTCCAACGTCTCGTTCTCGACGGTGATGGCTCCATAGAGCACATCGTGAAACGAGGTCCGCCCCGTCAGCGGCGCTCTGAAACGGATCACCGGCGTGACGCCCTGGGATTCGTACTCGGCACGCTGAGCGGCAGTCAGGTTCCGGCAATGGCGATCATAGCCGACGTCCTGTTTTTGCTTGCGCTGGTTCTCACGCACAGCCGCCAACCGCTCAGGTGAGCAGTAGCACTCGTAGGCATGACCCTCCTCCAGCAACAAGTTGGTATAGTGCTGGTACAGATCGATGCGCTCCGACTGGAAATAGGGACCATAGTCGCCACCGACCTCCGGGCCTTCGTCCCAGTCCAGCCCCAACCAACGCAGGCTGGCCACCAGATCGGGCACAGCTTCAGGGTTGTAGCGAGAGCGGTCGGTGTCTTCGACACGCACGATAAATTTGCCACCACGATGGCGGGCAAAAAGCCAGTTGAACAGCGCCGTCCGCGCCGAGCCGACGTGAAAATAGCCGGTGGGGCTGGGCGCGATCCGGACGCGAACCACATCGTCAGTCACAGAATACCTCCTCGAATTGCCTAAACATCAAGAACGCGAAGAAGCTCAATCTGAATCTGGCTGAATCTGGCTTCCTTCGCGTTTCTAGGGTTCCGTTTTGAACGGGCTCAAGTATACCACATTCTCAGGAGAGTGCAAACTGACCGCGTCCGATCCTGCCCCGGCCCGTCTTCTACCGTCTGCTGGCTGGCGCCGACTGCGGTCCGCCTCCACAGTGGTCGGGGTTCACCGTCCCTCCGCCAGTTCACGCAGCAATTGGCGATAGTAGGCATAGTTCGCGAACGACATACCCGTCCGCACCCGACCGTCGAGGAAGGGAATGTAGCCGCCTTGGGCCAGCAGGGGTGGGACCACGCCCATCACCTCCCGTTTGACGGCGGCCCGATCGCGGTTCATGATGCGCCAATCCAACCCGCCGATGAGCCGTACGTCCCGGCCATGTCGCTGTCGCATCTGGCGGTAGTCGAGCCCAGACGCTGCCACGGCGCCCAGCCAGAGGGTGTTTAGTCCTGCCTCCAGCCAGACCGGGATCAAGGGGGCAATCGCACCGCGCGAATCGGCCACCAGCAGGTCCACCCCCGCCGCCTGCACGCGCTCGGCGATGCGTTTCAGGTGCGGTAGGCAGAAGCGACGGTAGTGAGCTGGCGAGATGACCGGCGCATGATTGCTGGCGACCGGCTCCTCAAAGAGGACAAAGTCCCATTCGACTTCTGTCAACGCCCGCTCGAGGGTCGCGAGGTTAAAGTCGGCAAGGGTGGTGACCATCTCTTCCACCAACACCGGATCATCGTAGAAGAGATAGAGCAAGTCGGTTAGTGTGTCCCACTCGCCGACCTGGAGCGGCAAAAAGATACCCCGCCAGACAATGAGGCCCAAAGGATAGTCCCGTTGCTGCCAACTGACAAGCAGGTCCGCCCAATTGGCCGGATAGCGACCAGGCGACGCGGGATCGTAGTGGCCCTTCAAGCGCTCCCAATCGTCACGTGTCTGCAATCGTCCTCGGAACTCGGGCCTTGCTCGCAGATCGAGTTCGACACGACTGTGTGGTCCCACGATCTCCCAGCGCTCCAGGCCAAACATGCTCTCCACATCGGCGTCAGGGAGCAAGCCCTGGCGATGCCAGCAGGCCAACACATCCTCACGGATGGTGTAATCAAAGTACGGAAAGCGATCGGGCTGGCCGTAGCGCAGCGTTTCGAGGAATCGCTGACGAGTGTTCACGGCAGGTATTTCTCAGCGTGGGGTAGTTTCCATCGCCGCTGGCGATGAAACGTCTCATGGGGCTGGAAGTTTCGGCTACATTCGGCCAGCGTCGCGTTGCCCACGATCTCGATCTCATTCAGGTCGCCAGCGCCCAAGTCCATCTGCTGGCAGTAGTGGAGATAGCCTACCTCGCCCGCATCGAAGCCCATCAGGACGGTACCCACGACATCAGCGGCCAGGGCATCGGTGCTGGTCAGGGCCAGGTGCAACGGTACCGGTGTGCCCTCGCTGGGACCGTTTCCCTCCATCGCCTCGAAGGCGTCAATAACTGCCAAGTGGGGAGCCACTAGCGGGGCCAGCAACGCCAGGTTGAGGTGGATGACCGGGTAGCTTTGGTGCATCTTCATCTTGTCGCTAGGTTCTAGGGTGCTCATAGCGCGAAACTCGAGCCATTGGGCCAAGGGCAAGCGGCGCACCCACATCGGCACCAGCCGCCAGAGCACCTTGCTCACTTTTCCGAAATTTAGCCCGTGGCCACCGCCTGAGTGCTGCCCATGGGTAAAACGGCTGATGAGTGAACCCATAATCATGTTTTTGAGGCCCAGGGTCACCATAACCACATCGTGGGTTTTGGGCGGCCCTACCGAGATGCGAAAGTCACTTTCGACGACGCTCCGGGCCAGGTGGAGACGCAGAGGGCGCAGGCGCCAGTCGTAGACATCCACGGGCACCGGCTCGTCGTGATTCAAGTCCGCAAGGGTGACATCGTGGGATTCGACCAGGGGTTCGTAGCCGTGAAGCCGGAATCCCTCAGCTGCCGGTTGGACTGACGGGCCCTCGGCAATCGTGATCGGGCCATCATAGCCGGCCCGGACAAAATCGAGTACAGCTCGCACCGCATCCACGTGGGTCACGGCCAGCGGTTTGTGGGTGACGACAAAGTTGGGCTTGATCAGCACCCGTCGCTTGTCGGCGAGATCAATTTCGTCAGCGACCCGTTCCAGAGCCTGGCTGACGTTGTCGTAGCGGTCCTCGCCCCGGACGAGGGCGACGCGGCTGGTGGGCATGGGTTCGATCCCTTCTTCGCCTCGGCGATCAGAAGCCTTTCACCAAAGCCAGCCTTGGCGAGTGGATACTCTCCGCGGCTGACAGTGTGGTGCATTGACGGGCCTGCCGAATATCCCTAGCTCCAAACATTGACTCATACCAAGGCCGGGTTCCCATGCCCGCCGGCGTGGCCTGTCCAGTGCCGGCCAGGCACGGGGGAGCCGCCTCAGTTCTTTCAGATGATACAGTAGCTGCGAGCAAATCGCGAGCCGCGTGTTGAAACCAAGCAGTCCTGTACATTTTGTGCCCTTGGTTTCGATACGGTCTTTGGCCTACTCAACCAGCGGGCACGCGCTTGTTCATGATACTGTATTCGGCAATTGGTATAACTTTGACCATTTCTCAGCGTCGTCAAAGTCACTCTGATTCTATCACGTCTGGTGGGCTTGGGCAAGCCAGAGGACCGGGGGGTGGAGGGCAAGTGCGGTTATGTCTTGAACCCTACAAGGTGAATGCCAAACATGTCAATCGAATTCGAGCTTCTTGTGGCGCATGGCCACGCTTTCCACCAAGCCGAGGCCCAGCATCAGAGTCAGCAAGGAACTGCCGCCGTAGCTGACAAAGGGCAGCGGAATGCCGGTCACAGGCATCAGCCCCAGGTTCATGCCGATGTTGACTACGCTCTGGAAAAAGACCATAGCGGCTACCCCAGCAGCAATGCACCGACCCAAGGTATCCCGCGACTGCTCGGCGACGCGCAACATCCGCCACAAGACAATCAAAAGCAAGCCGATCATCACCACTGCGCCAAGAAAGCCCAGTTCCTCGGCAGCGACGGCAAAGATAAAGTCAGTGTGACGCACTCGCAGGA
>JASFTJ010000168.1:0-5932 GCA_050053615.1 Anaerolineae bacterium
GTAGTCGGACAGCGACTTTAAGGGTCTGCGTCCCCGCGACGAAACCGCCTTGCCTCGCCGACTATTATCGATCAGGGAGTCGACGGCCTCTTGCAACATCCGCTTCTCATTGCGGATGATGACGTCGGGGGCGCCAAGGTCCAACAGTCGCTTGAGACGATTGTTGCGATTCACCACGCGTCGATAGAGGTCGTTGAGGTCCGAAGTGGCAAATCGCCCGCCGTCGAGCTGGATCATCGGGCGCAGTTCGGGGGGGATGACGGGCAGCATGGTCAGAACCATCCATTCCGGCCGATTGTCGCTGTTGCGCAGGGCCTCGACCACACGCAGCCGTTTGGTAGCCTTCTTTCTCTTCTGTTTTGAGCGAGTGGTGCGCATCGTGGCCCGCAACTCTTTGCTCAAAGCATCCAGATCGATCCGCTTGCAGATGTCATAGAACGCCTCGGCGCCCATCTTGGCTTCAAAGACATGGCCCCACCGATCGTTCAGTTCGTAGTAGCGACTTTCCGTCAGGAAAGTCATCTCTTCTAGTTTGCGGATTTCCTCTTTTTTCTCGTCGGCTTCGGCTTCCAACTGAGCTCTCTGCTGGGCCATCCGTTCATTAAGAATCTCGATGGCCTGGCTGGCCTCGTAGCGCAACTGCTCCGCTTCAGAGGAGATGAGCAGGTCGATGTCCTCCATCTCTTGCTGGATTTGTACCTTGATTTCATCCAGGCGGTCCCCGGCCAGTTGCTGGGGGCGGGATAGATGCGCCCGCTCCACCGTCTCACCCGCTTCGACCAGGGGGATATCGTGGAAGCTGAGGCTGAGCGCTTCGGGTGTGGCCTGGCCCATGAGTGCTTCCAGCCGCCCCTGCATGGCTCGCACCTCATTGGCCACCGCATCGATCAGGTCGGTCTCTTTTTTCTCCAGATCCTCTTCGCGCTGCTTGCGCCGACGATCCAGGTTGTCGAGGGCTTCTTGAAGCCGCAGATCGATCTCGGAGATCTTGTCCTCGGTCGCCTTTTCTAACCGCGCCCTTTCGCGCAGTAGGTCGTCCTCCAGGCGACGCAGGGTCTTGAGCCGGGCATTCTCGTCCACGTAGGTGATCACGTACTGGGCAAAGTAGAGGACGCGATCCAGGTTCCGCCGGGTCACGTTGAGCAGCAATCCCAGGTAGCTGGGCACGCGGCGGGTGTACCAAATGTGGGCAACCGGAGCGGCTAGCTTGATGTGGCCCATTCGCTCGCGCCGAACCGAGGAGCGGGTTACCTCGACGCCACAGCGCTCACAGACGACGCCCCGGAAACGAATGTGTTTGTACTTGCCGCAAGCGCACTGCCAGTCTCTTGTCGGGCCAAAAATGGCCTCGCAAAAAAGGCCATCCCGTTCCGGACGCAGTCGACGATAGTTAATGGTCTCTGGTTTCGTGACCTCACCATATGACCACGATAGGATTTCTTCTGGTGGGGCCAGGCTGAGCCGTAGGGCCTGGAAATTATTGAGACTCAAGTCGTTCCTCCTCAGATTCGGTACTTTGCGTTCGATCTCCGATGCTCAATGACAGTTCGTTTGTTGAATTCCGGACATCGAACATCCAACTTCGATGGGTCTATTTCTTTGAACCGGGGCGCAAATACCGGATGGTGGTTGCCAAGTGCTGATGTCCGAGCAAACGGGCCACCACCTCTATGTCGTTGCAGCGTTCGTAAGCTTTTCTGGCGTACATGTAGCGCAAGGACTGGCTGGTCAGACCCTCCAACCCCGCCTCCTCGGCGTGCCGATGAAGCATCCGCTGTACCGAGCGCGTCGAAAGGGGGTTGCCATCCCGATTCAGAAAGAGATAATCCGTGTCGGGAACAGCACGCCTGTTCGAAAGATAGTGCTGTAAGGCATCACGCAGATCAGCGTCCAAAGGCAGGGTACGGTCATAGTCACCAGAAGTGTCGCGGACATCCAGGTGCGGCTGGTCGCCCTCCAAATGGATGTCGGCTATCTGCAATTGGGTCAATTCGCCGATTTTCAGCCCCGTCCCAACGAGAATCTGAATGACAGCCCAATCTCGGGCTGCCCAACGCCCCCCGTCTTTCTTCACAGCAGCCAGCAATCGGGCAATGTCGACAGCGGTAAGGGAACGAGACCGCAGAGACACGGTTTCGCTCAGCAGGGCGACCTCTTGTGCTGGATTCGTGCTGGTCCACCCTCGGGTTACGCCAAAGTCGTAGAATTTGCGCAAAGCTTGCAGTCTACGATTGATGCTAGATGGGGCATAACCTTCGGCGTCTTGAAGGTAGGAACAGTATGCCTGAATGTCGTTCCTTGCCAGGTCAAGGGGTGATTCCCTGCCGTCTCTTATTCCTTCGCTCCATCGCAAGAAAGCCCTCAAATCGGCCAGGTAGTTCACTACGGTAGCCGGTGCGAGGGCTGCGTTTGAGAGATGCGTCTCAAACTGTTCCAGTAGTCCGTTGCTATTAATCGTACTTACCCCAGTTCAAATACGCAATCTAACATTATATCCATCTTTTAGAGATTGTCAAATATCGAGATCGTCTTGGCGCGCGCCTAATGCGGGAGAGAGAGGTGCAGCCGTCGGCCAGGCTCAGCTTAATTCCGTTTCCCCGTGCGCTCAAATGTGTTTGCCTTGTCATCTTGGTAGAAGTAGAATTCCAGTTCTCGAACTCGCTAGTCTGTTCCAAGGCCGACATCGTCGCTTGTTCTTGAACGCTACGGTCCCCTACTCGCCGATGGTGGATTGCAAATATGTCTCGATAAAGTCCTGGATGCCTCCATCTAGCACGCCGTCGGTATTGCCGGTTTCGTAGCCGGTACGTAGGTCTTTGACCATGTGATACGGATGCAAGATGTAGGAGCGGAGCTGATTCCCCCAGCCCGCAGAGACATGCTCACCTTTGAGCCGCGCTTGCTCTTCCTCTAGCTTTTGCTGTTCCAAGTCGTAGAGCTTGCCACGCAGGATCTTGAGCGCAGTTTCCTTGTTCTGCACTTGTGATCGCTCATTCTGGCACGAGACCACAGTGTCGGTCGGCAGGTGGGTAATGCGCACCGCGGTTGCGTTCTTTTGCACGTGCTGTCCCCCAGCACCAGAGGCCTTGAACACGTCGATCTTTAGGTCCTCGGGCTTGATTTCAACCTCGATGTCATCCGCGATTTCGGGCATCACCTCCACCAGGACAAAAGAGGTATGACGGCGGTGTGCTTCATCGAATGGCGACAGACGGACTAGCCGGTGGACGCCCCGTTCGGCCCTTAGGAAGCCGTAGGCATAAGGGCCAGTCACACTGATGGTCACACTCTTGTATCCTGCCTCCTGCCCCCGCAGCGAGTCCAAGATTTCGGTTCGGAAGCCTTGCTGCTCTGCCCAACGCAAGTACATGCGCATCAGCATTTGTGTAAAATCTTGGGCATCGGTGCCTCCGGCACCCGCATGTAGGGCCAGAATCGCAGGACCTCGGTCGTGGGGGCCAGAGAGGGCAAGTTCAAACTCCAGCCGATCCAGTTTCGCCTCAATGGTCCTAGCCTCAGTTTCGATCTCTTCCACCAAGTTCTCGTCTTGGTCGGCTTCGGCCAGCTCCAGCAGCTCCAAGTCTTCGGCGACCCACTTGTGCAGCGTCTGCCAGCGCTCTACTTCCTCTTTCAGTTCAGCAAGATTCTGCATCACCTCTTGTGCGGCCGTGGAGTTGTCCCAAAAATCTGGTGTGGCGGCTTCTTGTTCTAGTTTCTTGACCCGACGCGCCTTCTCGGCTAGGTCAAAGACGCACCTGTATTTCTTCGATTCGTTCGTCCAGTTCGGTCAGTTTGCTTTTTAGCTCTTCCACTTTGCTACCTCCAACCGTATTGCGTGCTGCGCGCCGGGCCAGGATCCCGCAATACGTAATGCGAAAAATGCTCTAGTCAAACAGCCCATCCACAAAGGCTTCGGCATCGAACTCGGTCAGGTCGTCCTTGGTTTCGCCGGTGCCGACAAAGCGCACCGGCAGCCCCAGCTCTTGGGCAACGGCAAACAGGACGCCTCCTTTGGCCGTACCATCCAGTTTGGCCACAATGACCCCAGTCACCTCAACCGCCTCTTTGAAATGCCGGGCCTGGGCCAGGGCGTTCTGCCCCGTGGTTGCATCCAGCACCAGCAGCGTCTCGTGCGGGGCCTGGTGGATCCTCTTTCGAGCCACACCGTGCACCTTGCGCAGCTCTTCCATCAGGTTGTACTTGGTATGGAGCCGCCCAGCCGTATCCACTATGAGCAGATCTGCCTTGCGGCTCTGGCTGGCGCGGATGGCGTCATAGACCACCGCGCCGGGATCGGCCCCCGACTGGTGGGCGATGACTGGCACATTCACCCGTTCGCCCCAGATCTTTAGTTGATCAATGGCTGCTGCGCGGAAGGTGTCGGCGGCGGCCAGCACCACCTTGCGTCCCCGGTCCCTGTAGTATTTGGCCAGCTTGGCAATGGTCGTCGTTTTGCCAGAACCGTTGACCCCCACGACCAGCACGACAGTTAGCAGCCGGGGATCGTCAATCGTCATGGGCGGCGGATCGTCCAGCAGGGCCAACAACTCTTTCTTGAGTAGGGCCTCCAACGCCTGGGCGCCACGAACCTTACCCTGGGCAACCTGCCCCCGCAGGCGGTCTACCAGGGTGATGGTCGTATTCACCCCCACATCGGCCTGAACGAGGAGGGCTTCGAGATCCTCCCACGTCTCTTCGGTGATCTTGTCTTCACCGAGCAAGCCAGTGATCTGGCCAAAGAACGAGCGCCGCGTCTTGGTCAGGCTATCTCTGAGCTTTTTCGAACGTCCAAACACGTATGCTCTCCCCTCAAAGACTTCAGCATACCATTATACTTCAACTTGGGCGCAGCGCCAAGAACACGACTTCCCTGTGCATGCGTGTCCAATGTAATGGGAGCAGTTGTCTCCCCCAGGAAGCGATGGTATAATGCCTTGCCATGAAGTGGATGGGCGAGAAACCGCTACATACCCTGCTGATGCTCACCGAGAAGCCGGGCGAGTGGTCCGTTTGGTGGGTGTTTTCTATTCTGCTGGCCCTGGCAGCGGGCGCGGGGTTCATCTGGGCCGAAGCGGCGGGTGATCCCTTCTTTGGTTGGTCGGTTACCCTGGGGCTCCTGGTCTTCCTCCTCGCCGATTGGGCTTTGCTGGCTACTCTTCCCCGCCGAGGTTTGTCGTTCGGTGCCATCCAGCCGCCGCTGCTGGGACTGGGCTTCTTTCGCTGGTTACTCTCATTGGCTGCCGCCCCCGTGGCTTCCAATGGGTCCATGCCCACACTGTTGATCCTGGCCCTCGTGCAGGTCGCTGTCTGGGGGTTGATGGCCCAAGGTACGCTGATCGAGCCATTTTCTCTACAGGTGACCCACGTCGAGGTCCCGACAGCGAAACTCTGCAACCCCGGTACGCCGCTGCACATTGTCCAGCTTTCGGACCTGCACGTCGAACGTCTCACCCGCCGCGATCGTGCCTTGCCTTCCCTCGTCGCAGGGCTGAACCCAGACCTCATTGTCCTTACTGGCGATTTCCTGAGTACCTCCTACAACGACGATCCCCGCGCCGTTGTTGATCTCCGGGAATTGCTGAGACAGCTCCGGGCGCCGGTTGGCATCTATGCCGTGTGGGGTACGCAGGAAGTCGACTTCCCACACGTGTTAGGCCCGGTGCTCAACGATCTGGGTATCACCGTGCTGGAGGATCAGGCCATCGAGGTGACTGCCCATGGAGATCGGCTGTGGCTGATGGGGCTGTCCTGCACCCGCGATCTGGCGCGCGGTGGGGCCAAACTGCGCGCTCTCCTGGCCGATGCGCCGGCGGAGGCGTTCACCGTGTTACTCCATCACACCCCGGACCTGATGCCCCAGGCGGCGTCTCTCGACGTGGATCTCTACCTGGCGGGTCATACCCACGGCGGGCAATGGCGAGTGCCCGGCTTT
>JASFTJ010000169.1:0-5909 GCA_050053615.1 Anaerolineae bacterium
GAAACAGTCGAAGGAGAGACCCCGGCTGCTTTGGCTATGTCTTTGATGGATACTGATCTGTGCACCTTTTCACCCACTGTGCAAGACAGGACAATCAAAAGACGTCAGTTCTCCAATAAATCATTCATCTTGGGTTTGTGCAAACGCTTGCACAATTATAGCAGAAATGAAAACAGCTGTCAAATCTTCCTTTCATTCTGCTGCCCCTTTCTTTCAAGGCAAGCCGTTCACGGCAGTTGAATCGGCAGTGGGTGTTGGATGGCTTCCCTTCGCGCCTCTGTTCGGATCTTGCAATTTGCGGTAACCTGGGCTAGAATGGATAGCGCGTTGAGCACTCGAGACAAGTCTTGGGGCTTGTGTTGTGGCCCAAGATAATCACCCATAGGATTGCTCGTAATTTCCCGTTGGAAGCGGAGGCAAATTTCGCGTTGAGCTATGACTTTGATTTTGATCTTTTTGACGGCGATTCTCTCAGTGAGGGCAGGGATCCGTCAGGTGACTATCCTCTCCTGCCCCTACGGGATACAGTCGTTTTTCCCCATATGATGACGCCCCTGGTCGTCGGGCGCGACCAGTCCATCAAGGCGGTCGAGGCAGCCATCGGCAGCGACAACCTGATGGTTGTCGTCGCGCAGCGCGATCCCAAGACGCGGCGGCCTGAACTGCAGGATCTGTACTCCGTTGGTGTCGAAATGGTCGTTGGGCGCATTTTGCGTATGCCCGATGGTACGACCAATGTCTTGGGCCAGGGTCGGCGCCGGGTGCGAATTCGTGGGTTGAGCCAAACCAAGCCCTATCTCCGCGTTCAGATTCAGCCCCTTCATGAGCATCAGCCAGGCACCAGAGACACAGAAGCCCAGATACGCACAGTGCTGGCCTTGTTCGAGAAGGTGGTGCAGCTTTCTCGCACACTGCCCGAGGATGCCTATGTGGCGGCCATGAATCTCTCTGAGCCGGGGCCGCTGGCTGATGTGATCGCTTCGTTTCTGGATCTGGAGCTAGGTGAGCGGCAGGAGTTGCTCGAGATTTTGGAACCCACAGAGCGCTTGAGGCAGCTCAGCATTCGCCTGGCCAACGAACTCGACGTGTTGGAGCTGGAGTATCAGATTCACGATCGCGTCCAGCAGGAGGTGGACCGCTCCCAGCGGGAGTTCTTTCTGCGTGAGCAGATGCGTGCCATCCGGACCGAACTGGGCGAGATAGATGTGCAGTCAGCCGATGTGCGGGAATTGGAGGAGAGGATCGCTGCGTCGGACATGCCCGATGGGGTGCAGGCTAAGGCGGAGAAGGAAGTAGGGCGCCTGAAGGCCATGTCCCCCGTCGCGCCGGAGATCGGTATCATCCGCACGTACTTGGACTGGCTGTTGGAGCTGCCTTGGACTGAGGCGACCAAAGACAACTTGGACATCGCCCAGGTGGCCAAGGCTTTGGACGCGCATCACTATGGGCTGCCAAAGGCCAAGGAGCGCATCCTCGAATACCTGGCCGTGCGCAAGCTTTCGAGAGGGAAGCCCTCGACACGTAGTCCGATCTTGTGCTTTGTCGGGCCACCGGGAACAGGCAAGACGTCGCTGGGCCGCTCCATCGCTGAAGCGCTGGGCCGCAAGTTCGTGCGGGTGTCGCTGGGCGGCATCCGCGACGAGGCCGAGATCCGTGGTCACCGCCGCACCTACATCGGAGCGCTGCCAGGACGCATCATCCAGACGATGCGCACCGCCGGCACGATCAACCCGCTCTTTATGCTGGACGAGATCGACAAGGTCGGCGCAGACTTTCGCGGCGATCCGTCGGCGGCGCTGCTGGAAGTGCTCGACTTGGAGCAAAACCACGCGTTTTCCGACCACTATCTCGATGTGCCCTACGATCTGTCGAAAGCGATGTTTATCACCACAGCCAACATCCTCGATCCCATTCCGCCAGCGCTGCGCGACCGCATGGAAGTCATCGAGTTCCCGGGCTACATCGAAGAGGAGAAGCTGGCTATCGCCCGCCAATTCCTCATCCCCCGGCAGTTGGACGAGAACGGCTTGGACACGCCGGGCCGCAAGCTACGCTTTTCCGAAGGGGCGCTTCGGGGGATGATCCGCGACTACACCTGCGAAGCCGGGGTGCGCAACCTGGAGCGCGAGATCGCCAACGTGTGCCGCAAGGTGGCTCGTCGCGTGGCCGAGAACAAGCCGGCGCCCAGGAATGTGGGGGTGCAGTCCCTCGGCAAGTATCTGGGGCCACCCCGGTTCGTGCACGACGAGGGAGATCGGGATGACGAGGTGGGTCTGGCCCGGGGCATTGCCTGGACCGAGGCCGGCGGCGACGTGCTGCCGGTGGAAGTCTTGCTGATGGATGGCAAGGGCAACCTGATGCTCACGGGGCAGTTGGGCGAGGTCATGCAGGAGTCGGCCCAGGCCGCACTGTCCTACGCCCGCTCCCATGCCCGCGAACTGGGCATCTCTGGCGTGGATTTCGACAAACTGGACATCCACATTCACGTACCCGAGGGCGCGGTCCCCAAGGATGGTCCCTCGGCGGGGATTACCATGGCCACGGCCCTCATCTCGGCGCTGGTGGAGCGGCCTGTCCACGGCAACGTGGCGATGAGTGGTGAGATCACCCTGCGCGGTCGGATTCTGCCCATCGGGGGGTTGAAGGAGAAGGTGCTGGCCGCCCACCGATTCGGACTAAAAACGGTGCTTTTGCCCAGGCAGAACAAGAAGGATATGGTAGAAATTCCCAAAAAGGTCAAGCGTGATCTCAAGTTCATCTTTGTGGAGCGCATGGACGAGGTGCTACCGGTGGCTTTGCTGCCGGAGGCTTCTAAGCGAGGGACATAACAGGGAGAGGGTTGTGGATTCTAGGACCGCTATACTCCTCGGTGTTTTGGGCATTTCTTTTCTGGTTCTGCTGATGGCCACGTTTCGGGGGGATGATGCGCCCCGAGTGGACAGACTGGCCTTGTTCCTGCTGCTGCTGGGGGTGGCAGGTGCGTTGGGCTATGCATTCCTGATCAAGGTTGTGAAGTACAATCCCAATCCCCGCCGCGTCGAGATTGCCCGTTTCTTGACCAAGGACAACATGATCTACTTGGGCGACTTTGTACCGGGCCTCTATGACCTGGACTATATCACTCGTATTGACACTGACAACAAGGACGAAGACATTGAGGAGGAGTGGCTGGCATTTTACCAGTACGACGTGCACGGGAAACCAGAGGTGGAAAAAGTCCCGGAACGGTACCAGGGACCGTTTGGCGCGGCCATCTATGATTACAGGGATTGCCGGCCGCCGGCCATTTTGTCCTTTGAGCTGGTGCCGGTCAGCTACGACTATCTCGGCGAAAACGAAGTCAATGCTGTGGTCGAAAACATCATCTCTTATCCAGATCCCCTCTCTGCGGGCCGTGACTACCCTGAAGTGATCGTCGCCGGCAAGACACGCGGTGTAGTGACCGACCTCAATATCTTTCGCAAGGTTGGGGTTGAGTTGGATTGCCGACAGTGGCGAGAGTGGCGGCAGACCCATCCGGGCGAAGTGTTTCCCAATCCCACGCGTTACGAAAATATCGGTTCGTTCCGCGGTAGCTACCAAGTAAAACGGGCAAAATCGAGCGTTACGGTCATCGATCGCGCTGGCTTTGAGCGGAGCCAGTTCGTCGTGCGGCGTCTGTACACGCCGAATTCGCAGACGGGTTCCTATTTCGACCTGCCTGATCAGGTGCTACTAGACCCCATCGAGTACACCCTGGATTTTGGACCTGGCCAGCCTGACGAGGTTTCGCAAGTCTACTACCCAGAGAAGGCCGTACTGGCCTTTTACCGGGCTCTGGGCAAAGATGAGGAGAGCCTGAATCGGGCAAAATCCTATCTCAGTGAGGATGCGAAGGCGCGGTACGACATTAATACGCACCAGTTTGGTCTGGATATGTCCCGCGAGAAAGTGGCACGGGTGTTGGTTTTAGAAATTCGCTACCATCCGGATGTGCAGAAGGAACAGGCACACGAGGAGCGCACGGTTGCGGTCCAGGTGGTGGGGGTGGACAAGGACGGCAATTGGCGTGATAATAATAACCCTCCGCGCCTGGTCACGTGGCGGATCATTGGCGTAAACAAGGCGGGAGCCATTCCCTATGGGTGTGAGTGGAAACTGGACGAAATCGTCTCCGTCGCATCTCCGTGAGGTGTTCGAGTGACATCACCGCAGATTCAAACGGTTCTCGCTGCCGGTCAGGGGCAGGAAGTCGAGTTTAAACCCGAGGCCACCACGCCCGCCAGGCTGGCGGCAACGTTGGTGGCCTTTGCCAACGCCGAGGGCGGCACTCTCCTCCTCGGCGCGCCGGAGGGCCTTTCCGATCCCGAAGTCGCGCTAGACCGCGCCCTGCAAGCCGCTCTGTCCACCGACCCGCCGCTCATCATCCCTCTGCCCCGCGTCGAGGAGGTGGACGGCGTGCCGGTGCTGGTCGTCAACGTGCCGCCGGGCCTGCCCCACGTCTACAGTTACAAGGGCAAATACTTGGTCCGCGATGGGAAGCGCAACCGGCCGCTGAATCCACAGCAGCTCCGCCGCTTAATGATGGAGCGAGGCGCGGTCAGCTTTGAGTCGCTGGTGCCCGACGGCGCCCGCCTGGACGACGTGGACTGGGACAAGGCCGAAAACTACCTGTCGGGCCTGGGAAAGCTGCTCGCCGCCAGCCAGGAAGAGGCCCTGCTGCGGCGAGGCTGTGTCGCTCAGACCGAAGGCGGTGAGCTGCGACCTACCTACGCTGGGCTGCTTCTCTTTGGCCGCGAGCCGCAGCGTTGGGTCGCCTCCGCCGAGATCCTGGTGGCTCGCTACGCCGGCGCGGCCATGGATGACCGATTCATCAAAGAGGAAGTTCGGGGCACACTGCCCGAGCAGATCCGCCGCGCCGAAGCCTTTGTGACGAGCAACATGCGCCGGGGCGTGCGGCTCCGCGGCCTGGAGCGAGTCGAAGAGACCGAGTACCCACCGGACGTAGTCCGCGAGGCCATCGTGAACGCCGTCGCCCACCGCGACTACCGAATTCGTGGTGACGAGATTCGTGTTCTGATGTTCAGCGATCGTATCGAGTTCTACAGCCCTGGACGCCTGCCAGGACACATCACCGTCAAGAACCTGGTGCACGAGCGGTATTCCCGCAACGAGACCATCGTCCAGGTGCTGTCCGATATGGGCTTTATCGAGCGGCTGGGATATGGCATTGATCGCATGATTCGTCTGATGGGCGAGGCGGGCTTGCCCCAACCCACGTTTGAGGAGACGGCGGGGGGATTTCAAGTGGCGTTGGCTGGTCACGGTTCGGCGCTGATCAGCGAGGAGTACGATGCGCGTCGTTGGCGTCACTTGGGCCTCAACGAACGGCAGGAAAAGGCCCTGGCCCATCTGGCTGAACACGAACGCATCACCAACCGCGAGTATCGGGACTTGTGTCCAGACGTCAGCGCCGAGACGATCCGGCGAGATCTGGCCGATCTGGTGCAAAAAGACCTTTTACTCAAGATCGGGAAAAAGCGAGCGACGTACTACATCTTTAAGTAGTTTGACCAGCCTCATGGGCCTGCGCTTTGTCTGAACCTTGGGCAGGTGTATCCCTCAGATATCCCACACTATCCCACACTATCCCACAGAATAGGGGCATGGCCCAGGCGCAACCCGGCCGCCAGGACTTTTTCTTTTTTTCATTATGGGGTAGAATGTCCGCGCGAGATCAAGGAGGAGGTGCTTATGCGGCCAAGTTACACATTTCGAGTGGTTCCGTCGTTGCCTGCTGAGCTAGAACGCTTGCGGGAGCTGGCCTGCAATCTGTGGTGGAGTTGGAACCACGAGGCCATTGAGCTCTTCCGCCGTCTGGATCGGGACTTGTGGGAGTCCACAGGCCACAACCCGGTACTGATGCTGGG
>JASFTJ010000170.1:0-5899 GCA_050053615.1 Anaerolineae bacterium
CGTAAAGTCGCAGATCTCTTCGCCGTCCTTTTCTCCGATGCATTCGGCGGCATCTTTGAGAAAATCTGGCACCTCGGATGTCTTGACCCGCTGCGGATTGGTACGCGAGGTGTGCAGAAAGGTACCACCGGTGCGGTCGATGGTTCGCACGGTGTTGCGTGTCAGGGGCATGAACAGATTCTTGCGGGCTTGCGGACTGTCGACGTTGCAGTTTAACAATCCTCCCCATCCCCGACGGATGCCGATGACGTCCCAGCCCTGATCCATGGCTTTTTCCACCACGGACTTGATGGCCACGTTCAGGCCAGGCACGTCGCCCCCACCAGTGAGAATTCCTAGTTTCTTGTTTCTGGCCATTTCTCGTCTCCTCCAACTCCTAGCAAGTGAGCGATGCATCGTGCACGCTGCGCAAAGGAATTCCCAGCGCGCAATGTCCAACACGAAACAGGTTCAATGTACAGTGAGTATAGCATAGGCAAGAATTCACGTCAATACCCCCTCACGCTCTCACATGCGGCTCTGCAGCCAGGCCACCTCCGCTGCTAACCCATCGCGCAGTTTGATCCGGGGCGCAAAGCCCAGCGCCTCCTCTGCTGCAGAGGTATCGGCCCAGGTGTGGCGCACGTCTCCGGCTTGAGCGCCCTGCCGCACTATTTTGGCTGGCTTGCCCACCAGCTCCTCAAGTGTAGCGATGACGTGGTTGATCGTCACCCGTGAGCCGCCGCCGATGTTAAAAACACGACCCGGCGGGCCATCAACGGCAAGCACGTTGGCGTCCACCGCATCGGCGATGAAGGTGAAATCTCGAGTCTGCTCACCGTCGCCGTAGAGGGGGAGCGGTTCATCGCGGAGCATGGCCCGGATGAACTTGTGGAAGGCCATGTCCGGGCGCTGGCGGGGTCCATAGACGGTGAAGTAGCGAAGGCTGATCGTGGGCACTCCAAAGTTGACATGATACAGATGACAGAGGTGCTCAGCCGCCAGTTTGGTCACGCCGTACGGCGAGACGGGTCGAGGAAGGGTGTCCTCTGTCATCGGCAGGTCCTCAGCGTCGCCATAAATAGACGAGGACGAAGCATAGACAAAGCAGTGCAGACGACTGCCCTGGACCGCTTCCAATAGACGCTGCGTGGCCAACACGTTGTTCTGGGTATAGATCTCAAAATCAGCGCCCCAGCTGGCCCGCACGCCAGCCTGGCCTGCCTGGTGAAAAATCACGTCTACATCGGCAACCGTCGGCGCCAAGTCGGCAGTCACCAGGTCTGTCTCCACAAAGGTGAAACGAGGGTGCGCCCAAAACGTCGTCAAATTCTGCTCCTTGAGGGAGCGAGCATAATAGTCGGTGAAACAGTCCACACCGGTCACCTGCCAGCCATCGGCCAGCAGACGTTCGGTCAGGTGCGAGCCGATGAATCCGGCTGCGCCGGTTACTAGAGCTTTTCGTGTCATGCACGTGCCTCTCGCATACTCCGGATGATGTATAGGATCGCCCCGATCAGCGCGTTGACCCACAAGGTGACTAGATAGGCCAATGCCAAGGCGAGGGCGTGCGACTCGCCGATCCCCACCTGCTCGAACAGAAACACGGTGGTCCCTTCGCGCACACCCAGGCCGCCGACCGAGGGGATCATGAGCAAAACTGAGATGATCGGGACAAAGAGGAAAAAGTACCACAGTGCCAGGTCTATGCCCACCGCCATAGCAAGGAGATAGTACCCAAAGATCAAGATCAGGTTCCAGATCACGGAAGCGCCCGTAGCCTTGAGCAACGCCGCCGTCCCGTACAGATGCAGCGACCCATACAACTCGCGCAGGATCTTGATCCGGCCCAGCAACCGATCCAGGCCCAAGCGCTGCCCCCACGTTTCGACCCAGGTGCGCTGCAGGACGAGCGCCGCGCCGGCCAGGCTCCCGATAAACACCACAGCGATGAGGATCCGCACCTGGGGCGTCACCAATCGATAGCCGCCGATCAGCGCCAGCAAGGCGAGGGCAAAGAGGACAAAGAGTCCCAGGAAGCGGTCTACCAAGACTGAACTGATGGCGGCCGCCGCCTTGTGGTCATTGCGCGATAGTTCGTACATCTTGACGGCATCGCCGCCCACGCCAGTGGGTAGGAATTGGCTGAAGAATGTGCCCACAAAGTAGAGGGTCACCAGGCGCCACCAGCTCACTCGGTCTCCGACCGTGTCCAAAGCCCACACCAACACTCCCCAGCGATAGGCGCGTACGAAGGAACCGCTCAGGAAGAGAAGCAGCGCCCCCAAGAAGGGGAACCAATTCATTTCGCCCAGCAGAAGAAGAACCTCGTCCAGGGCCACCCGGTTGACGATCACCGCCAGGACCCCCAAGCTTACGGCGATCTTGAGGATATTTAGTATGCGGTTCCGCGTCCGACTGCGATCTGCCAAATGTCACCCCATCGATGACCAGTGGGGGAGTCCCCCAATCTAGCCGTCCCGATCAAATGTTGGTCACTGGTTGCCCGTCATTCTTTCCCATTTCTTGACTGCTTTGGAAAACGGGCTCCGTATGTTGTGTGCGCGCCTTGCGCACACACAACACCCCCCCTTTTTCCCATTGAAGAGACCTGTTTTTCAGCGGAGTCGTTTCTTGACAACAGCCCCGTCGTAAGCTTTCAATAACTGCCGGGCCGTATTCCCCCAGGAGAAATGTTCCATTACCCGCTGGCGTAGTTGCTGGCCCAGTTGTCGGGCCCTTTCTGGATCTTCCAGCAGGCCGACAATAGCATCGGCCAAAGCAGTCACATCCCCTCGTGGGACATATACGCCCAGGTCGCCCATGATCTCGCGGCTAACCGGCGTATCAAAAGCCACGGTGGGTAAAGCACAGGCCATATAGTTGTAGAGTTTGCCGTTGGACTCGGTTTCCGAAAGCTTGGGGCCGACGGCCACTTCGCCCAGGGCCAGGTAGCGAGCGGCCTGGTTGTAGTCAATGCGCCCCGGAAAACGCACATGCTCTGCCACGCCCAATTCGCGCGCTTTCTGCCGGTACTTGTCCTCGTTAGGGTAGCCCATCACCAAAAAGTAAGCCTCGGGCACACGGCTGAGCACGCGGGCAACCGCTTCAAGGAGATGATCCACGCCTTGGTAAGCATTCAGCAGCCCCAAATAGACCACGGCCCGGCGGTTCGGCGGCACCAAAGCTCGCAGATCACCTATCTCCACGTCAGGGCGGAAAACCTCAGTGTCCACGCCGTCCGGGGCCACAACGACATCACGCACCCCAAACCGCTCCCGCAACTCGCGGGCCACGTCGTTGCACGACGCAACAGCGACCTGGGGCAAGCGGTCGATAAAACCCTCGTTGCGGGCCACCAAGCGATAGAACCAGCCATGACCATCCATAAACTCATGGGCTTTGAGTTCTCCCGATAGGCTGCCCTGGAAATCGCCGATTACCGGCACACCCAACAGACGCCCTGTGAGCCAGCCGACAGCTGCTCCTTCGTGCAGGTGACCGTGGATCACATCGGGCCGAAAACGGCGGGCGACGGCCCATGCCTTGAAGAACAGCAACACGTCCGCATAGAATTTGTGCCACGACGGCCCGGCCGAGAGTTTTGTGTACCACGGAATCCGCAGCGTGCGGTGGACGGTCAGGCCGGGCGGGTCATCGCCCAGGTGATAGGTGCAAACCTCAATCTCGCATCCCATGGCTTGCAGGGCACGCGCCTCTTCATAGATGCGGACGTGGCACCCCCGATCCGCAAAAAAGGGGGTGGGGGCGATCATGAGGATGCGGGCGACAGGGGACGAGGGATATGACTTCTCCCTACTCATTCCGTTTCCCTCATCCCTCATTCTTTGGCAACTCTTCTCTCACCGTATAGATCGGCTTATTCTGGCTTTCGTAGTAGGTGCGGGTGACCAGTTCGGCCAAGAGGCCACTGGTCACCAATTGCACACCGAGCATGGTCAGCAGGATGCCCAACAGCATCAGCGGCCGGTCCGCGATGGGCTGGAGTAGAAATAGACGCACCACGGCCAGATAGAACAATATCACACCACCGCTGAAAAACGAAAGCAATCCCAACAAGCCAAAGATGTGAATGGGTCGGGTGGAGAAACTCATCAGGAAACGAACAGCTAGAATGTCGAGGACCACTCTGATGGTGCGGGAGAGGCCGTACTTTGCCCGACCAAAGCGGCGAGGATAGTGGCTCACCGGGATTTCGGTCACGCGGGCGCCGGCCGCGTGGGCCAGAGCCGGGATGAAACGGTGCAGCTCGCCGTACAGATTCACATCGGTGAGTACGTCGCGGCGGTAGGCCTTGAGCGAACAGCCGTAATCGTGGATGCGTACACCTGTGACCCAACCGATGAGGCAATTGGCCAGGATGGAGGGCAGCCGCCGGTCGAGGAAGCGATCTTTGCGATCCACCCGCCAGCCGCTGACGACATCGTAGCCTTCGGTCATTTTTTCAACAAGTGCTGGGATGTCAGATGGATCGTTCTGCAGGTCGGCGTCCAGGGTGATCACGATGTCGCCCTGCGCCCGGTCAAAGCCGGCCGCAAAAGCAGCCGTCTGTCCGTAGTTGCGTCGAAAGCGCACGACCCGCAGATGTTCATCCTGCGCCTGCAGCTCACGCATGATCTCAAAGCTGCGATCGGTGCTGCCATCATCCACGACTATGACCTCGTAGCTGTAGTCGCCCTCAGCCAGCACCTCGGTAAGACTTTCATGCAGAATAGGCAGGCTTTCTTCTTCATTCAAGACTGGCACGATGACCGAGATATCCAAGTATCCACTCCGCTCTCAAGTTTTCCCCACAAGAGCGTCGCCATTATAGCATCAGCAAAGGGGGGTGTCAACCGTTGCCATCGGGAGCGTTCCCTGGTATAATGACCGCCATGAAGACGAATCGCAGATGGCCCTCCGGCGGCGCGGCCTGTCCCGACGTCGCGTCGTCCCGCGCCGGTCCCCTCTGGCAATGGTCCGACATCGGGGACAGGCTCAGGGGAGCCGTCTCTGCTGGGGGTGGGAGGTCACACTGGTGGCGGGCGTTGCTAGTTCTGCTGACCCTGCTAGCTGGCGCGCCGATTTCCCCCTTGGTGGCCCTCGGCCCCCAGCAGACGGTGCGCAGCGTCAATCCCAAGATGGGCATCCACACTCGCCTCACCGACGAGGTGGAACCGTGGAAGATCAAGCGCACAATGGAGATGGTGCGCGAGATGGGTGCTCCGTGGATCGTCGAGTTTTTCCCCTGGGCCTACTCTGAACCTTCACCCGGCCGCTTCGACTGGACCCACGCAGACCTAGTCGTGGATCACGCCCGCCGCCAAGGGCTAACCGTCATCGCCCGGCTGGGCTTTGTCCCCGAGTGGGCCCGCCCCGACCCTAAAGAACAGCCGACAACCGTCACCTACCTGGACGAGGAGCACTACGACGACTTTGCCGAGCATGTCCACGCCTTTGTTGCACATTTCCGCGGACGCGTACAATACATTGTCATCTGGAACGAACCGAACATCAGTCTGGAGTGGGGCTACCGACCGGTGGATCCTGAGGGCTATACAGCCCTGCTCCGCGCCGTCTACTCCCGGGCCAAGGCTGCCAACCCAGATGTGGTGGTGCTGGGTGGGGCGTTGGCCCCCACCCTAGCCCCTGTTGGCGATCCGGAAGGGATGAACGACCTAGATTACCTGCGACGCATGCTGGCCGCCAGGGCAGGTGAGGTCATGGACGGACTGGCAGTCCACGCCTACGGCTGGCGCCTGGCCCCCGATGCACCGCCCGATCCGGCAGTCGTGAACTTTGCCCGTACGGAACTCGTGCGCCAACTGCTTGTCGAGGCTGGCTACAGCGATCTGCCCATCTATATCACTGAGGGCGGCTGGAACGATCACCCCCGTTGGACCAAGGCAGTGCAACCCTC
>JASFTJ010000171.1:0-5898 GCA_050053615.1 Anaerolineae bacterium
ACCCTGGAAGGACTGATCGCCACCCCGATCTTGAGAATAGAGTACGTGGCCGGTAAACTATTAGCCTACATCAGTACCGGCTTGGTGGGCGCCATCTTGGCTTTGCTGACGGCCGTTCTCTGGTTCAAAGTGCCCTTCCGAGGCAGCCTGGCAGTCTACTTGCTGCTGGCTGGCGACTATTTTCTGGCCTGCATGGGCGCCGCGGTCGTTGTTGCCAACTTTGTCAAGAGCCAACAGACGACCATGTTTATCGTCCTGCTCGCCTTTTTGGTACCCAGCTTTTTCCTGGCCGGACTCATCACCCCTGTTAGTACCGAAACGCTGTCTTCTATACTGATCTCTTACACCTTGCCCAGCACCCACTTTGTCGAGATCAGTCGTATCGTCTTTTTGAAAGGTCTGGGGCTAACATATATGGCACGGCCAGCCCTGATCTTGCTGGGGATGGGGATGGGAGCGTTGGTGATCGGCCTGTGCTTTTTCAGAAAGAGGGTGGCGTAAGCAGCCAACAGAAATGTTTGTCCGTATTTTCAACCTGATTGCCAAGGAATTGATCCAGTTTGGACGCGATCGGATCCTGGCCATGTTTATTCTGTTGGCCCCGGCGCTGCAATTGGTCCTGATGGCCGCTTCCATCGAGCGGGGCATCCACGAACAGCCTGTGGTCATCATGGACCTGGATCGCAGCCGTCTTAGCCGCCAACTGACGATGCAGCTGGACAAAACTCGGGAACTGCACGTACAATTCTACGTGGAGAGCAGAGACCAGATGCAAAGCCTGTTGGACAAGGGCAATGCACGGCTGGCAGTGATCATCCCGGCCGGCTTTGCCCGAGAGCTGCACAGCGTAAACTCTCCGCAGCGCATCCAGATCATCGCCGATGCGACCAATACGGTCGCCGCCTCCACCACGATGAGTGCCGCGACCGGCGTAGTGGGCCGCTTCTCGGCCGATCTGGCCGCTGGTTTCGGCCTGGTGGTCCCCGAGCTCATCGACTTTCGCACCAACGTGCGCTTTAATTCGACCATGGACGTGCGCGACTTTTCCATCCCCGCACAGTTGGGATTCATTACCTATCAGGTCACGCTGGCCGTGGCATCGCTGGGCCTAGCCCGCGAGCGCGAACTTGGCACGTTGGAGCAGCTGATGGTCACGCCGTTGCGTCGCCTTGAACTGGCCTTGGGCAAATGCATCCCGGCCGCCGCCATCGGGGGGCTAAACTTTGTCGTGCTGTGGATCATCAGCCAGACCGTGTTCCACGTGCCGATGAATGGCTCTTTCTGGTTGCTGGCGGCCCTCACGACGCTGTTTATCAGCGTTGTGGTGGGCTGGGGCTTGCTCATCTCCGCCATCTCGCGGACCCAGCAGCAATCCATCCTCTTTGTCTTTATCCTGGCCATGACGGAGGTGGCTTTCTCCGGCTTTCTCGTGCCGCCGGAGAACATGCCCGCTTTGCTGCAGACCATCTCGCGGCTTGCGCCACTCCAGCACTACCTGATCATTATTCGTGGCGTGATGCTCAAAGGGGCAGGATTAGCTGAACTCTGGACACAAGTAGCAGCACTAGCGGCCCTCAGCCTAGCTATCGGATTGATGTCGCTTCGAAGCGTCGCCCGGCGCCTGGGATGAGTATTCGGCATCAGCGGCGCTCTTGCGTTGATGCTCCGTTCAGACCGCCCAACTCCGTGCTCGGTCCACGGCACGCTTCCAGCCCGCGTAGAGGCCGTCACGCTCACCAGCAGGCATCCTTGGCACAAACTCTGCGTCAACGCGCCACTGGGCGGCGATCTCTCCCAGGCCGGACCAATACCCCACTGCGAGGCCGGCCAAATAAGCAGCGCCCAGGGCCGTCGTCTCAATGACGGCCGGTCTCTGTACCGATACCCCCAACAAGTCGGCCTGGAGCTGCATCAGCAAGTTGTTGGCCACAGCGCCGCCGTCGGCCCGCAAGGCCTCCAGTTCGATGCCAGAATCGGAGACCATGGCATCTGACAGATCACGACTCTGAAAGCAGATGGCTTCTAATGCAGCGCGGGCCAGGTGTCGCCGGTCGGTGCCCCGCGTCACGCCGACGATGGTCCCTCGGGCGTAGGCGTCCCAATAAGGCGCCCCCAACCCCACGAAGGCAGGCACAAAATATACGCCGCCAGTGTCGTCGACCTCGCCGGCCAGGTCCTCGCTCTCGGCAGCGTGGGCGATGACACCCAAGCCATCGCGCAGCCACTGGATCGCCGCTCCAGCGATGAACACACTGCCCTCCAGCGCATAGGTTACGTCTCCATCAGCCCCTAAGCGCCAAGCAATTGTCGTCAACAGCCCTCGCTCCGAAGCGACCGCCTGCCTGCCGGTATTGAGCAACAGAAAACAACCTGTGCCGTATGTATTCTTGGCCTGTCCCGGCTCGAAGCAAGTTTGACCAAATAGCGCCGCCTGTTGATCGCCGGCCGCCCCGGCGATGGGCACCGCCGCCCCAAAAAGGCTTGCATCGGTGAGGCCATACACTTGGGAGGAGGAACGTACATCGGGAAGCATGGCCCGGGGGATGCGCAACTCAGCCAGGATCTCGTCGTCCCAGTCGAGGTCGTGGATGTTAAAGAGCATCGTTCGCGAAGCATTGCTCACGTCCGTGACGTGCAGGCTCCCACCGCTGAGTCGCCAGATGAGAAAACTATCAATTGTGCCAAAGAGTACATCCCCCCGCTCCGCCTTGTCGCGCAGGCCAGGAACATGGTCCAGCAACCAGGCCAGCTTGGTGCCCGAGAAATAGGCATCTATGACCAGTCCAGTTTTGTGCTGGATCGGATCGGCCCAGCCATCGGCGCGGAGCTGGTCACACATGGAAGCCGTGCGCCGGCACTGCCAAACAATGGCGTTGTGAAGTGGCGCGCCCGTCTCCCGGTCCCAGACCACGGTCGTTTCCCGCTGATTGGTGATGCCGATAGCTGCTACCTGAGATCCCTCGATGTTCACCTTTTCCAAAGCCCGCCTTGCCGTGCCGAGTTGAGTCTTCCAGATCGCCTCCGGATCGTGCTCTACCCAACCGGGCTGGGGATAGATCTGGGAAAATTCCTCCTGGGCCACTCCCACGATCCGACCTGCGGGGTCAAAAACGATAGCCCTAGAACTCGTCGTCCCTTGGTCCAAAGCCATGATATAGTCTGCCATCTTTTTCGCTGTCTCCTTGCCCAAAGTTTCCTACAATGACTCCCCTTGTTAGGGCAGTCACAGTTAACCCAACTCATCCACTTCCAACGGCAGGGTGAAGTAAAACGTTGCACCACGCCCCTTCTCACTCTCCACCCAGATACGTCCTCCATGGGCCTCCACCGCAAGTTTGCAATAGTAGAGACCGATCCCCATACCCTTGCGTCGGCCGTCAGGCGCAGGCTCCCCTTGACGGAACTTTTCAAAGATCACCTCTGTGAGCTCCTCGGCGATCCCAGAACCGCTATCAGAAACGGAGCACAACACAAACGGCTCATCCGTGTCCTCTTCGGACGTAATCTGGATCTGGATCCGCCCGCCCTCCGACGTGTATCTCAGGGCATTATCCAAGAGATTGCTAAACACGCGCACAATTGTCCCCTCGTCAAACAACACAAGCGGCAGATCGGGGGTGAAATCGGTTTCCAAGCTCACACCTGCACTGGCAGCTACGGGCATGCACTCATCAACCACCATCTGGACCACGGAGGGCAGCGGGAGGGGCCGTAGATCCATCGGCATTTGTTTTTCTTCCAACCGTCGGATGGTCATCAGGGACTCAATGCTTTCATGAAGCCTCTGCCCGCTGGTCAGGGCGATGCGCAGCAATTCATCGGTCATGCTGGAATCCTCCAGCCCATCCGTACGAAGGATCTCCAGACTGGTAATCAGTGCCGCCAGCGGCCCTTGTAGATCATGAATCATCATGCTGATCAGATCTTCGCGGAATTGCTCCAGTTCCCGCCGCCGCGAAACATCCCTCAACACAACGACACGGCCGATAACCTGTCCCAGTGCATTAACCACCGGAGATGTCGTTCCCTCCACGAAACGGCGTTGCGCACCGCTCTGAAAGCTGAAGGAAATGCCCACAACCCTCTCTTGGTGATCTCGAACCCGATGGATCAAGGTTTTCAGATAGCTGAGATCAAGATCCGTGAAGCGAAGGAGCTCACTGTTCAATACTTGGTCCACATCCAGCATATTGATCGAGCGAAGCCAGTTTTCTACAGTGGGACCCAACATCGCGCGCACTCGGGAATTGACCAATATCGCATGGCCATCCCCGTCCAACATGATCACCGCATCGTGAGTAGAGTTCAGGATAGCCTGGAGTCGATCCCGCGCTTCCATGACTTCCTGGAAGAGCTTAGCATTATGTATACCAATGGCGGCATGTTCGGCCAGCAACTGGACAAAATCAAGATGCTCGGCTGTGAATGCAGCTTCCTGATCACTTTCCACGGTGATAACCCCGATTGTCTGCCCCTCGTGTACAACCGGGACACTGAGCTGCGATCGGCTAGAGACAGAGACCGCAGCATAGTCAGGATCCTGACTCACGTCCGACACAAGCGCCGCGGTGCCGGTACGGGCCACCCGGCCAGCGATGCCCTGGTCAGCAGGCCACAACTCCATCCGGTAACGACCCATCGCAAGAGGATAGCCCTCAAAAACCAAAAGGCGCAAGCCGTGCTGGTCGGGTTCATAGAGAGCGATAACCCCCCGATGCGCCTGGGTAGCCTGCAAGGCTCGCTCCAACACCAGGTCCATCACCTGCTGCAGATCCAATGTACTGGTCAGTTGGCGACTGATCTCCTCAATGAATGTTAATTCCTCTACACGGCGGGCCAGGGCAGCATCAGTCTGCTGATAAAGCAACCGGACCCGATCTCGATCCCGTGCCGCGGCTGCGTAGAGCCGGGCGTTTTCAATGGCGATTGTTGCCTGCTCGGCAAGGGTGGTCAAGATCTCGAGCTCATCCTGCGTGGGCGAATACACGTTAGCATAGTAGACAGTCAATATACCCAACACCCCTTCACGACCGACAAGAGGAACATCAATCAGGGCACGAAAACCCTCTTTCTCTGCCTGCACAGCCAAGTCTGCCAGGATCGGATCTGCCCGAACGTCGGGTATGATGGTTGGTTGCTGCCTTGCGATCGTCTTGGCCACCATTTCTGTGTCCACTGGCAAACGCTGTCTGGCCCGAATGTATCTTTGAGTCAGCCCCTTGGACATGCGCATGACGAGCTCGCCGCCATCCTCGCTCAGCTCAAAAATCGCAGATTTGGCGCAGCCGATCACCTGAACCACTGATTCGACGATTGTCTCAAGGACACGTTCTAGATCCAGATGGGAAGAAATGGCCGACGACACCATGCCCAGCATCGCCAATTCCCTGGCACGCCGCTGCATCTGGCTGTAGAGACGAACTTTCTCCAAGGCCACACACGATTGATCCGCCAGCGCACACAGAAAGTCAAGGTCTCGCTGCGCATAGGCTAGCCCCGAGATCTTGGGACCCAGGACCAGCCAGCCGGCCAAAGCAGCGTGCAAATGCAAGGGGACCAACACGCGAACACCGGATGTCACCAATCGTTGCCATTCGGTCTTTTGCTGCGGAGGCACATCGTAGGCATGCCAAGGCAGGCAGAATGATTTATGTCGATTCTTCAACTGAACGGAGATAAAATGCTCCGCAGCAAACTGCGTCCCCTCCTGCCACGACGGATCGGAAGCCATGGCGCCACGGCTTAGCGTGACCTGATATCCCTCCCCAGGCTCAGCGAGCGCAATGGCCAATCCCGAGGGATGCATTACTTCCTCAACTTGGTTGGCGATGGTGCTCAACAAGCGCGGCAGTTCTACCACGGTGGTTAACACGCGGGACTAGTCTTGAAGCAATTGTC
>JASFTJ010000172.1:0-5872 GCA_050053615.1 Anaerolineae bacterium
CGTCTCCGTTCGCCACGCTGTCGCCGACGCCTACTCCGACCACCCCATCTCCCACGCCGATGCCTTCCCCCGCACCGACGCTCAGGCCTTCCGCCACGTCTCCACTTCGGTCCACCCCCACACTCACCCCTACACCCGACGCCGACGCCGACGCCGAACAGATCATCGGCCGCTCGGTGCGAGGGCGGCCCATCGTCGCTCACCGCATCGGTGATGGGCTGCTCAAGGTTGTGCTGGTGGGCGATATCCACGGTGCATACGAGGCCAATACCCACGAGCTGGCCCAACAGCTTCTTGTCCATTTCCAGGCCCATCCCGAAGAGGTGCCGGCCAACGTCAGTCTGTGGATCATCCCCACGATGAATCCTGATGGATTGGCCTTGGGCCATCGTTGGAACGCCAATGATGTGGACCTAAATCGCAACGCCGACACCGACCTGGACGGCTGCGGGGGCAACGACTGGTCTCCCGACACGGTCGGCCACGAGGGGGCGCACCCGGGCGCAGGCGGGGCTTATCCCTTTTCCGAGCCAGAGGCTCGAGCTGTTCGTGATTTTCTCGACGATGCTTGGATCGCGGTCTTTTATCACAGCGCCGCCGAAGCGATTTTTGTTGACACGTGCCAGCGCCACGCGCCCACGGCTCGTCTGGCCCAGGTTCTCTCGGCGGCGACCGGTTATCCAGTGCCTGCGGAGGGCTGGGTGGGCTACCCGGTCACCGGCGATTTTGGCGACTATCTGGCGGGGGAGGGTGTGGCCTCTGTCACCGTGGAGCTGACTGATCACGAGGCCCCCGAATTTGAGCGCAACTTGGCCGGCGTGCGTGCGCTTTTCGGTTCGGTGGATGAGATCGTCTGGGCCGAAGCCGATGTCGTAGGCGCTGAGTACGTCTGGCTGGACGAAACGAACACGGGGCGGTGGTCCTACGCCGAGAACACCTTCCTCCACCCCATTGCCCTCGAAGTGGTGGGCGAGACGGCGTACGTGCTCGATGGCGGGCGCGTCCTCGCCTTGGACCTGGCCGAGCCCAGCGCGCCGCACGTGCTGCTTGCCCCTGGCGATTACGTGGAGAACGTCCGCGTGCTGGAGCCGCTGGACCTGGCAGTCGCCGGAGACTCGCTCCTAGTCCTAGATCGGGCCGGCGACGTCTACCGCTTCGATCCGGCAAGCGGCGCCTGGGCTGTGGGGCGTTACGACCGCCCCGTGCGTGACACCTACGATCACTATTTCGTCGCCCTGGCCGGCGGGGACCAGGCCAACTATTTGCTAGAGACTACCCACGAGCAAGTCTGGCGATTTGCTGATGGACAGCAGGGCGCCGCGTGGGTGAAACTTCCGCAGAGCCGCGATGTGGATGTCAGCGCGGCTGCCGGCGGCGTCTATGTGTTGACCCGCCACATGAACAGCCCCATTGCCAGCCTGTTGCGGTACCGCGACGCTCGGCGTGTCTCGACCTTTCGGCCCGATGTGGATCTGATGCATCCACGCCAAGTTGTCGCCACGGACACGGCTGTCTATGTGCTGGATCGGGCCGGACGCCGTCTTTTCGCCCTCGACCTGGAGAGCGCTGCGCTGCTGACCATCTACCAGTTCGCCGATCGGCGGGCAGTCAGCGCCATCTGGGCCGATCTGTCGGGGAGCCGCATTATCCTGGCCGGGCGCGACGCGCTTTACTTTTTTGGCCAGCCAGATCGCATGGCCGAGATCGAGGGCGGTCCGGTGCTTGACGCTCCTCAGCCCCACGATCCGGAGTGGCTAGAGGCGTTGCGTGGCTTGCGGGTGCCCATCGCGGGCGCCCACCTCACCAGCCGCGACTTTCAGATGCCGGGCGCGCCGCGCCACTATCGCCTCGGCGTGCATGAGGGCCTGGACTGGTATGGCCACACCGTCGGCGTGACGGTCAATCGTCGCACGCCGGTGCGGGCCGTGGCTGATGGCGTGGTGGTCCGCGCCCTGGTGGATTACCAGTCGCTCACCGCCGCGCAGGCCGATGCCTGGTACGCCGAGAGCCAGCGGCTGGGCTACACGCCGCCCGACGTGCTGGATGGCTACCGGGGGATGCAGATCTGGATTGAGCATGAAAATGGCTTGATCTCGCGGTACGCTCACCTATCCGGCATCGAGCCGGGCATCGTCGAGGGCGCCGAGATCGAGCAGGGGCAGGTCATCGCGACGGTGGGCAACTCGGGCACACCGTCGTCGATCAGCAGCCAGACCCGCGATGTGCACTTGCATATGGAGTTGTGGCTGGGTGATCATTTCGTCGGTCAGTTCTTGCGTCCCATCGAGGCGCGTGAATGGTTGGAGAGGATCTTGCGATGATGGCGGGGATCGGGGCATTGGGAATCAGGAAATCAGGGAATCGGGAAATCGGGAGCTGGGCGAAATGAAGGTTGTTTTACGAATCGTGTTGGTGCTGGCGGCCATGGCGCTTGTTGTCGGCGGTATCGTGGGCTGGAACCAGTACCGGGAGGTGCGCGCCGAGTATGACGCCTATCGGGAGTTGATCCAACCGGGCGCGCGCGTGGCTGGCGTGCAGGTGGGCTGGCTGACGCCTGAACAGGCTCGCCAGAAAGTCTGGGATTGGGTCGTCGAGCCCTACTATCGCGAGTTCACGCTTCACTACCAGGAAAAGGAGCTCATCCTTTCGCCGGAGGATGACCTGGGCTTTCACGTTCCGCTGGACGAGATGGTAGCCGAGGCCGTGAACGCTAGCCACCAGTACGACTACTGGGAGGGTTTCAAACTGTGGGTCCAGGATGAGGCCGTCCAGCTCGACCTGGATGTGCCGTTGACGTTCAGTTGGGACGAGGCGGCGGCGAGAGTCTTCCTTGAAGGCGTGGCCGAGACCCATGACATCCACGCCGTCGAGCCGATGATCGATGTTCAGAAGCTGACCTTCTTTCCTGGCCGGCCCGGTCGCCGCCTCGACGTCGAGACGCCTGCGGCGGCGATCAACAATTGGGTGCCCGATCCGACGCAGCGGGAGCTGGACCTGCCGGTGAGCATCATCGAGCCGGACCAGAGCCGCGAACGGATCAGATCGATGCTCAACACGCTGGGGCCGGTCATGGCCCGCGAGCCGGTGCCGCCCAGCTACTACACGGCCACGATCCCCCTAAGCACGACGGTTGAGGCCACCGGTGAGCTGACCTGGACCCATCCCCATTTCGCCGATTATACCGGGCATCTGACCCAGACCACCGGCTTTTTCTTCGACCCCGGCGAGCCGGGTTACACTTTCAACGTGACGCGGGCCGTCAGCCTGGTGGAGCTGTCGCTCCGGGCCGGCGTGACAGCGCCCTTCACCTTTGAGGCCGACCCGGTGCCGCCGCCTCGCATTACCAGAGATCTGTTGATCCCACCGCTGGAAGCGCGCCTGGCAGAGTTTCCCGGCGTGACCAGCATTCTGGTCAAAGACTTGGACAGCGGTGAGGTGATTTACGACGCCAACAACGATTATGTGCTATCGGGGATGAGTCTGGTCAAAATTGGAATCATGGTCGAAGTCTATCGCTATTACAGGGGCGAGGTGGACGCGCAAACACACCAGGAACTGCTCGACATGCTGGGCAGCGAATCATGCAATCCTTGCGCCAACCGCCTGATGGCGACCGTGGGCGGCGGAAGTGCGCAGGCCGGTGCGCAAAAAGTCACCAACACTATGCGTCGCCTGGGATTAACCAACTTTTACCTCTGCGCGCCGTTCCGCGTGGTCGAGCGCTGGGATGATGAAGGCGGGGTTGCGCAACGGGGGCGAGTCATCTGGGCGGCAGACGCGGCGTCTAGCTTGTGGTTGACAGAAGACAAGACGCCCCGCTACGATCCTTGTGTGAAAGCCACGCCTCGCGAGATGGCCAATCTGTTGGACATGATCTATCAGTGCGCACACGACGAGGGCCTGCTTCGAGACGCCTATCCGAATATCTTTGCACCCCAGGTGTGCCAGGATATGATTGACATCATGGCCGCCAACGACCTGCGCAACATGTTGGGGGCCGGGATCCCAGCCGAGGCAAAACTGGCGCACAAGCACGGTTTTGCCGGCTACGATGTGCCCTGGGGTGACACACGAGCGGAGGTGGGCATCGTCCTTCCCCGACGACAGGCCGTCGGGACGACGGCGCCGGGGACTAGCTGGCTGATCAGCTTCTACATCTGGGACGACACGCCGTGGCTCAACTTTGGCTTGGTCCAGCCCCTCTTCCGCGATGTGAGCAACATGCTCTACAACTATTTTAATCCCGGGGAACCCTACTGGCCCTTGCCTCCCTGGGCGCCGGAGCCGGTGGAGGAGGCGGAGAGCTCCGCGTTCTAGCCATCCACTCGGAGAATCTCATCACCCGTCTTTACCTCCCCGCCGGCCACTACCCCGCAGAACACTCCCTCTGTGGGTAGCAACGAATGTCCCTGAAAGCTATAGGTGTGTGCGATTTCGGGCGGTTTGCCCAACTGCTCAACCTCGAGGATAACCTGCCCGCCGATTTGGAGCCGGTTGCCCACTTTCAGACGGGACGTATCCAGCCCCTCTGTGGTCAGATTCTCGGCAAAGCTGCCCGGCACGGCGCCCAATCCCTGCTCCTGATTGAGGCGTTCCACCTCCTCCCAGGCCAGCAGGCTGATCTGCCAGCGACCAGGCCGGGAGGGCCCGGCGTGGCTGTCGCCGACCAGCCCCCAGCCGGCGCGCAACTCCCCGCGTTCCACGTCCACCTTGGGCTCGATGCGCTCCTCGCTGCAGCAAACTGCTTTGATTCTTGCCGTCGTCATGGTATCTGTTTCAATCGTGCCGGCAGGTGCCGCCTTCGGAGCAGGGCGGTCGGTCGCAGCGTTCCTCCTGGCCGCAACAGGTCTGCCCGGCAGGCCGGCGTGTCTCGCTGCTCAGCACGTGGGGCACGGAAAAGAGCTTGTCCGTCAGCGGGCTGCCACAATCGGGGCAGCGGGGCGTAGTTGTGCTGGTGCGGACGAACACCTCGACGCGACGGCGGCAGGTCGAACAATGATACTCATAGATCGGCATGGAGCCTCCCTTATGTTTTCCTTCCCTGGGCGACCAGCGCGGCGATCAGGCTCGTCAGCGGCACGCCGGCCAGCAAGCCCAGGCTGCCCACCAGCGTCCGCACGATTTCTTCGGCGATGATCGCCCGGTTGATCGTTGTGCCCAGCGGCTCGGCATAGACCGAGAACATGAGCAGCAGCGGCAGGGCAGCCCCGGCGTAGGCCAAGAGCAGTGTGTTGACCATCGCCGCGATATGGTCGCGCCCGATGACCATCCCGTGCCGAAATAGGGCCTGCCAGTTCAGATTGGGATTCGCCTTGTTCAGCTCAAAGATGGCCGACGACTGTCCTACGGCGATGTCGTCCAGTGCGCCCAGCGTGCCGATGATGATGCCTGCCAGGAGCAATCCCTGCGTGTCCAGCTGCACCCCGGCTACCTGCAGAAACCCGGCCTCTTCGGCGCCGAAACCGGAAAGCCGGGCCCAATCCACGAACCAGATGGCCAGCAACCCCGTCAGCAGAAGGCTGAGGAATAGGCCAGCCACGGCCACATGTGTCTTGCGGCCCCAGCCGTAGACCAGGTACAGGCTGAGGCCCATCATGACCATGGACCCTACGATGGCGATGGAGGTTGGATCATGCCCGTCCAGAATACGGGGCACGACCCAAGCGACGATGACAACCAGACTGATCCCCATCCCAACCAGAGAGCGGACACCCTGCCAGCCGCTCAGCAGCAGAATGGCAACGACAAACAGCACGGTCAGCCATAGCAAGGGGCCGGTGCGCACATAATCGGTGATGAGAAACATATCTTTGCCGTCAATGGTGCGCGTGTGCTCGACTATGACCTGGTCGCCCGCGCCAAACATTCGGCT
>JASFTJ010000173.1:0-5859 GCA_050053615.1 Anaerolineae bacterium
GAAATGGTTCGGTGTCAGCGCCTTCGGCGGGCTGCGTCTGCACAGCTAGGTACTGGACTAGGAACGCGTCGTTGACCAGCCCGGCCTGTCCTCCCGCTGGAAAGAGGTACGGCCCGGGATTGCTGAGCACCCCCGGCCAGGAGCGCGGTGGAACGGTCAGTTTGCCGGTATTGTAGACTAGGTGATCCAGGTCAGCCCAGACTTGCAACCCGTACAACCGGCCGTCAAAGGTGGAGGCATTCCGTGCAAAAGGGTACAGGTCAGCCACCAGATCTGGCGGGAGCAGGTCATTGAGGGGCTGCACTAATCTTGCTTGTACGGCAGTGTTCAGTTCGTCCACGTCCAACAACACCAGATCGGGAAGGAGGTCGGGCGCCACGGCGCTCGTGGTCAGTAGGAAATCGAGAATGCCCCCTTTGCCATAGGGCTTTTTGAGGATGAACTGAAGCCTGACCCTGGAATGGGCTGCCTCAAAGGTCGCTGCCTGCTCAGCGAGAACCTGGCCGCTTGTGAGAACTTTTGTGGGGGAAAAGGCCTCTGTGGTCCAGATAGTCAGGGTGATCACGCTTGGTTGCGGCGGCATAGTCTCCTCGGGGGGCGCAGTCGGCTGCGGCTCCGTGGTTGAGGGCGTGGCTGTGGGCTCGCCGGGCGTGGGCGTGGGCTGGGACCACGGAACGTCACAGCCTGTCAGCAGCAGGACCGCTAGGCCGAACAGCAGTGTGACGACGACGGCTACAGAGAATCCTCCGAAATCTCGCTCAACGCTCATCTCTGGATGGTTTGTTCGCGTTCCGGCCCCACGGAAATAAACGACGCCGGGATGCCCAACAAGTCTTCGATGCGCGCCACATAGTTCTGAGCCTGCTGAGGCAGGTCATCGAAAGTGCGAGCACCAGTGATGTCCGCCCCCCAGCCGGGCAGTGTTTCGCAGACCGCCTGGCAGCGGGCCAGCACGGCCAGATCGGTGGGGAAAGCCTCGATGCGCTGACCGTCCAGTTGGTAGGCCACGCAGATCTTGAGCGTGTCGAAACGCGAGAGCACGTCGAGCTTGGTGATGGCCATCTCGGTCAAGCCATTGACGCGCAGGGCGTAGCGCAGCGTTACCCCATCAAGCCAGCCACAGCGGCGGGGCCGGCCTGTGGTGGTGCCAAACTCGTCCCAGAAATGCGCACCTGTGCCGCGCAGCTTGTCGCCCAGTTCGCCGGTCAGTTCGGTGGGCATGGGGCCAGCGCCCACACGGGTCTGATAGGCTTTCACCACGCCCACTACCCGCTCGATATGCTGCGGCCCGACCCCCAGCCCGATCATCACCCCGCCGATGGTCGGGTAGGAACTGGTGACGTAGGGGTACGATCCATAATCTAGGTCCAACAGGGTACCCTGTGCGCCTTCGGCCAGAATGCGCTTGCGGGATCGCAAAGCCTCGGCCACCCGTGCAGAGACATCGGTAACGTAGGGGGCCAGGCGCTTGGCATAGCCCAGATACTCTTTGACAACAGCTTCCGTCTCCAACGGCGGCTGGTTGTAGATCGTTTCCAGAATGGCGTTCTTGGCCACTGCCTGCTCGCGGATGCGCTGGGCAAAGACCTCCGGAGGGTGCAACATCTCTTGGACGCGGAGGCCGCTGCGCGCGGCCTTGTCGGTGTAGGCCGGGCCGATGCCTCGTTTGGTCGTGCCGATGGCCGAGCCCCCCCGCGCGGCCTCAGCGGCGCCATCGAGGGCGATGTGGTAGGGCATGATCAGGTGAGCCCGTCCGCTCAGTTGGATCCGGTCCGGAGATACGTCCACGCCCCGGGCCGCCAGCCCCTCCAGCTCTGCCAGGAACTTTTTTGGATTGATGACCATGCCTCCTCCCAGCAGGCATGTGACCTGTGGGTAGAGGATGCCCGACGGGATCAGGTGCAGGGCAAAGCGCTCCTTGCCAACAGTGACGGTGTGGCCGGCGTTGTCGCCGCCGCCGAAGCGGGCGACCACGTCGACCTCAGCCGCCAGTAGATCGGTGACTTTTCCTTTTCCCTCGTCACCCCACTGGGCGCCGAGGATTACGGTAATTGACATCAGAAACTCCTTTATTCCCCAAACAGTGGCACAAAATCGAACTTGTTGACATCTACCAGCCCCTTATCAGTGAGCTTGAGGGTTGGGATGACCGGCAGGGCCAGGAAAGACATTGTCATCAGCGGGTCGGGTAGGGTGCAGCCTAGAGCGTGGGCCGCCTCGGTCAGAGCTTCGACCTGATCGCGCACCTCCTCCAAGGGCCGATCCGACATGAGGCCGGCGATGGGCAACGGGCAGGCCGCCTGTACCTGCCTGTCGGCGACGGCCACCTGACCGCCGCCCAGCCCGGCTACAGCAGCCACAGCAGCCCGCATCTCGTCATCGCTGGCGCCGATGACGACAATGTTGTGCGAGTCGTGGGCTACGCTGGAGGCGATGGCGCCCCGCTTCAACCCCACCCCCTTGACCAGGCCCAGCCCGACGTTGCCCGTGCCGTGATGACGCTCAACGACGGCCATCTTGAGCAGGTCGCGGGCTGGGTCGGAGACAACGTAACCGTTCTCCGTGCTTGGCTCCAGAGGCAGATTCTCCGTCACGATTTGCTCCGGGATGACGCCGATGACCCGTGCCGGCCCCTCGCCAGCAGGGATTGTGAAATCAACAGTAGAGACGTCCAGGTGGACGCTGGGCTGGATCGGCACGTGGGGCAGGTCGGCGCGGGCGGGCAAAAAGTCTCCCCCTTTGCCCACCAATTCGCCGGCGGCATAGACTTGGCTCACCTGCACGGTGTGCAGATTGTCTAGCACCAGCAGATCGGCTTGATAGCCGGGGGCTACCGCGCCCAGGTCCCGCAAACCAAAGTACTCGGCGGTATTGATCGTCGCCATCTGGATGGCTGTCACCGGGTCTAGGCCCCAGGCGATCGCTTTGCGCACAATGTCGTCAATGTGACCCTCACTGAGCAGGGTATCTGGGTGGCGATCGTCCGTGCAGAAGTGGCAGAGGCGTGAGTTGGTTGGCGTCACCAGGGGCAGCAGGTCGTGCAGGTTGCGGGCTGTGGTCCCCTCGCGGATGAGGATATGCATCCCCCGCCGCAGCTTTTCGCGGGCCTCCTCCAGTGCGGTGCACTCGTGGTCGGAGCGGACGCCGGCGGCGACGTAAGCATTGAGATCCAGGCCCGAGAGCCCCGGCGCGTGGCCATCGACGGGGCGCCCCCCGGCAATTCTCAGCTTTTCCAGGACATCGGGCGCGCGAAAGAGCACACCGGGAAAGTTCATCATCTCTGCCAGGCCCAGCACCCGCTCGTGGGCCATAATCTCCTCGATGTCAGCGGCGGAGAGTTCCGCGCCGGCCGTCTCCATGTGGGTCGCCGGGACGCAGGACGGAGCCATGACATAGACGTGGAGGGGCAGCCCTTTGCTGGCGTCGAGGATGTAGCGCACACCGTCCAGGCCCAGCACATTGGCAATTTCGTGAGGATCGCAGACGACGGCCGTGGTGCCATGGGGCACGACGGCGCGGGCAAAGTCTGCGGGCTGGACCATCGAGCTTTCCACGTGAACGTGGGCGTCCATAAGACCAGGGCAGACAAACCGGCCGTCCAGATCCACAGCCTGACGGGCTTGGTAGTCGCCGAAGCCGACTACCCGTCTGCCGTGAATGGCAATGTTGGCGGGGTGGATTTCGCCGGAGAGGACGTTGACCAGTTGGGCATTCTTTAGTAGCAGGTCAGCCGGTTCCTCTCCCCGAGCAACTGTGATCAGCTCTTCAAGTATCATGTTCCCCTTCCCGTCTTTACTGAGGCAACGGATCAGTGCTGACTTGTAGATTGTACCCCAGTCGCTCCAGGAACTCGCGGCAGTCCTCTATCGTCAGGCCGAAGGTATTGCTGTCAGGATCGCCAGATCGGGCGATCAGATCGTGCAGGAGCGACTCGTCTTCCTCGAAAAGGTCACCTGCTGCGAGAGTCTCCTCCGCCCAGTCCACGAGCTCGGAGAGTGAAAGCTCTTGATCCAGGTAACTGTTCAGGTGCTGCAGGATGGCGCTCCGCATCAGCACTTCCTTGTACAGGTGCTCCTTGAGCACGCCGACAAAGGGCAGGCTGCGGTACCCCTCGGCAAAGTCCAAGCCGTACCCCACCACGAATCTATCAGGGATCTCAAAGCCGACATAGTCTACGTCGATGGGGACCTGGCGGCGGTCCGGCTTGTCGAGCAGCGCGCAGATGCGCAGGCTGGCCGGCTGGCGGGCCTTGAGCGTTTCCATCAAATAGGACAACGTCTTGCCCGTATCCACAATATCCTCGACAATAAGGACGTGGCGACCGGCGATGTCGGTCTCCAGGTCCATCACCAGGCGCACGGCGCCGCTCTCGGTGCGGGCGCCATAGCTCGAGATTCCGATAAAATCGAGCTGCACGGGGATGTCGATGGCGCGCATCAGGTCGGACAGGAAGACGATGGCGCCCCGCAACAAACCGATGAGCAGTACCTCTTTGCCCTGATAGTCATCGGAGATGCGCCGTCCCAGTTCGGTGACTTTGGCTTGGATTTCCTTTTCTGTAACCAGAATCTCGGCGATGTCATTCAGCATGCTCATTTTCACTCCTTTGCATGCACGTCTTGTCTCGAAGGTAAGGATGGGGAAAGTATATGCCAAAAGAGGCCGATTGTCAATCTGGTGCCTTGCTCACCCAGCGGAAGGGTTCCGGCCGAGGTGACCTGCATAGTCGGATCTTGCGGAAAAGGTTGGTGCTCAGTCGCTTTTCAGCTGTTGGACCTCATTTCAAGCGGCTTGAGCGCAAAAATGGGTTTCCTGATAACGAGCGTAGAACATTTGCGCGGATCGGTTGGTCGGGGTATAATATGATGGAGGTTTTGATGCGAGATGGCGAAGAGAAGCAAGAAATCTAGAGGGTTGAACCTGACCGGTTCCGTGCGCCCGGAGATCATTGGCATTCTCCTCTTGTTGCTGGCCCTGCTGACGTTGCTGAGCCTCATTCCCGTCGAGCGGGGGGCGCTGATGGAGGGCTGGGTCAATCTCCTGCGCCAGGGAGTTGGCTGGGGAGTGTGGCTGATGCCGATCGGCTTTGGCGGCGTGGGACTGTGGCTTATTTTCATGGGCCTGGGCCGTGACTTGAACATCGAGCGGGAGAAGCCGTGGGGTGCGCTGTTGCTTTTCCTGTTTGGCCTGGCGCTTTTGCATCTGATGGCCGGGGGAGACGATCCCCGCGCCCTGGCCGTGGTGGGCGAAGGTGGTGGTTATCTCGGCTATGGGTTGAGCCGGTTGCTGGTATCAGGGCTGGGTACGCCCGCAGCTGTGTTGGTGCTGGTGACCCTATCCATCGTCAGTCTGATGATGCTGCTGGGCATGTCGTTGGGCGAGATGTGGGCGGTGTTGCGTGAGTCCGCCCAGCGGTTGCTGGAACGCGCTCGCTTGCCCAACGTCCAGATTAATCTCGGCGGCAAGACCGCCGGTTCCGCAGAGCAACCGGCCGCCGAAGCATCTCAATCTGAAGAAGGGACCGGCGCGAACCGCGTTCGCCCGCGCGGCAGCATCTTTCCTCGCATCATCGGTGGGGAACAGACGTGGCGGCTGCCGGCCGTGGACGAAATTCTGATCGAGTCCATACAACAGGAGTTGAGCCAAAGCGAGATCCGAGAGCGAGTGCGGACCATCGAAGAGACCTTGGCAAGCTTTGGCGTGCCCGCCAAGGTGGTAGAGGTCAACCAAGGGCCGACGGTTACCCAGTTCGGTGTTGAGCCGGGCTATATCGAAAAGCGGGACCGGAATGGTCGGGTCCGTCAGGCCAAGGTCAAGGTCAACAAGATTGCCAGCTTGGCCAAGGATCTTGCCCTGGCG
>JASFTJ010000174.1:0-5854 GCA_050053615.1 Anaerolineae bacterium
CGAGATCAACTGATCACCGGACTGAAGCAGGTGCGCGCCGAATTCGACACAGAGACCTTTGAACTCCGGCCTGGCGACGAGGATATCCACACCGCTGTCGAGCGGCGCCTGGGCGAGTTGGTGGGCCCCGTGGCGGGCAAACTGCACACCGGCCGTTCACGCAACGACCAGGTAAGTACCGACCTACGCTTGCACCTACTGGGCGAGATGGACGCGCTTTGCGAGGCCTTGGGCCAGGTGCAAACCGCTATCATCGAGAAGGCGGAGACTCATCTGGACGCGGTCATGCCCGGCTACACCCACCTGCAACAGGCCCAACCCTTGCTCTTCAGCCACTGGCTGCTTTCCTTCTTTTGGAAGTTCCAGCGCGACCGGGAGCGGCTGGTCGACGTGGCTCGGCGCACCTCAGTATTGCCGCTGGGCGCGGGCGCGCTGGCTGGCAACCCTTTCCCCATCGACCGTCAGGCGCTGGCCGCCGAGTTGGGATTCGGCGCCGTGAGCGAGAACAGCGTGGATGCGGTGAGCGACCGCGACTATGTGGTCGAGTTTCTGGCCTGGGCGGCCCTGGTGCAGGTCCACCTCAGCAACCTGGCCGAGGACCTGATCCTCTGGTCCAGCCGCGAGTTCGGTTTTGTCCGGGTGGACGACGCCTACGCCACCGGCTCCAGCTTGATGCCCCAAAAGCATAACCCCGACTCGCTGGAGCTGATGCGCGGCAAAAGCGGGCGGATGATCGGCGACCTGACCGGTCTGCTGACGACACTGAAAGGACTGCCCTCAGCGTACAACAAGGATTTCCAGGAGGACAAGGAGGCTGTCTTTGACGCGATCGACACGCTCAAGATGGAGCTACCTATCGCCGCCGGCATGATTCGCACCCTAAAGGTGAACGTGGAGCGCATGGCTGCTGCCCTGGACGACGCCATGCTGGCCACCGATCTGGCCGATTACCTGGTGCGCCGGAGCGTGCCCTTTCGCCAGAGCCACCACCTGATCGGCCAGGCGGTCAGGCGGGCCGAGGAGCTGGGCGTGTCCCTGAAAGCGCTTCCCCTGGCCGAGTACCAGGCCATCCACCCCGCCTTTGCTCAGGATGTGTACGACGTCTTTGACTTCCAACGCTCCGTCGAGGCCCGCAGCGTCCAGGGTGGCACAGCACCCGCCGCCGTCCGAACGCAGATCGAACAAGCCACGAAGAATCTGATAAACAACCAATATCCAATATCAATCACGAAAAGGAGATGAAAAAATGACAGAATGTCCCGAATGTGCAGCAGAACTCAACCTGGCATCTGACCTGGAGGTGGGGGAGATCCTGGTCTGCCCCGACTGCGGTATCGAGCTGGAAGTGATGGGCCTGACCCCCATCGAGCTTGACCTGGCCCCCGAGGTCGAAGAAGACTGGGGCGAATAGCCGATTGATTCATTGAAAGGACAGGAGGCAAGGCAGAAATGGGGAAGTGAGAGTTGGGGTCATGTGTTCTCGGGTGCGGGCTGAGGAGAAACTGCTCTTCGCGGCCTTGCAGGAGCGAGAGGTGGAGTATGGACGGGTCAATCCGAAGGATGTGTCCATCGGTCTTTCAGGAACGAGTTCCTCGGGGTCAAGCTCGAACGGCAATGGCTTGCGCCAATACGATGCCCTGCTCGTGCGCTGCTTGAGCCACTCGCGGGCCTACTACCTCACCCGTTGGTTGGAGAATGTGGGGATGCCGGCGGTCAGTTCTTTTCAAGCGATAGCCACCTGTGGCGACAAACTGCTCACCAACGCCGCGTTGCAGACGGCCGGCGTTCCCACGCCACGGACTGTGGTTGCTTTTACACCGGAGGCGGCGTTGGAGGCCATCGAAGAGATGGGGTATCCTGTGGTGCTCAAGCCCCTGCATGGCTCGTGGGGACGGCTGCTATCCAAAGTCAACGATCGGGAGGCGGCGGAGACAGTCCTGGAACACAAGGTCACCCTGGGCAGCTATCTCCACGGCATCTTTTACATCCAGGAATACGTCGACAAGCCGGGGCGCGACATCCGCACGTTCGTCGTCGGCGACGAAACAGTGGCCGCTATTTATCGCTGGTCCTCTCACTGGATCACCAATACCGCTCGCGGAGGAGAAACGACGAATTGCCCGATCACCCCCGAGATCGATCGGATCTCGCGCGCTGCGGGCCAGGCCGTAGGCGGAGGGATCCTCGCCGTGGATCTCTTGGAGTCACCTGGCGGGCGCCTGCTGGTGGGCGAGGTCAATCATACGCCAGAGTTTCGCAATAGCATCGAACCCACCGGCGTGGACCTGCCGGGGAAGATTGTTGATTACGTTTGGGAGGTTGCCAACATGGCCAAGTCGGGACGATGAAGATAGGACTTCTCTGTTCCCGTGTTCGCGTGGAAGAAAAGCTCATCCTTCGAGCGCTGCGGCAGCGCGGTGTAGCGTTCGACAGGGTAGACCCGCGCCAGGTGACGTTGCACCTGGAGAGAGCAGCACTGCAAGGCTATGATCTATTTCTGGTTCGCTGCCTAAGCCATTCGCGGGCTTACTATCTCACCCGCTGGCTGTGGGGTCTGGGTGTGCCGACGGTCAGTCCGCACTGCGTGGTGGAGACCTGCGGCGACAAGATGCTTACCACGGTTGCCTTACAGAAAGCCAGGCTGCCCATCCCACGCACGGCCTTTGCTTTTGCGCGCAAAGCCGCGCTGGAGGCCATCGAAGAGCTGGGCTACCCTGTGGTGCTCAAGCCGGTCACCGGTTCCTGGGGCAGACTGCTGGCCCGAGTGAACGACCGGGACGCAGCGGAGAGCATTCTGGAGCACAAGACTACCCTGGGCGGCTATGTGCATCGCGTCTTTTACATCCAGGAGTACGTGGACAAGCCGGGCCGGGACATCCGCACCCTGGTAGTCGGCGATGAGGTCGCATACGCCATCTATCGCCGCTCGGAGCACTGGATCACCAACACGGCGCGGGGTGGAAAGGCGCTGCCCTGTCCGCTGAGCTCCGATGTCGTCGAACTGTCGCTGGCGGCGGCGCGGGCTGTGGGCATGGGTGCGGGACGGCCCGGAATCGTCGCCGTGGACCTGCTAGAGACAGCAGAGGGGCAATTACTGGTCAACGAAGTCAATCACACTCCGGAATTCCACGGCGCGGCGGATGTGGTGGACGTGGACGTCGCGGACAAGATAGTCGGGTACCTGCTGAAAATCGTGGAGGAGGGAGTATGATTCGAACTGCTATCGTCGGGGCATCAGGCTATGCTGGCGGCGAGCTGCTGCGGCTGTTGCTGGCCCATCCCCAGGTCGAGGTGACACAAATCACCTCAGAGACCTACGCCCGGCAGTACGCCCACTTTGTCCATCCGAACTTGCGCGGCCATACCGATCTGCGCTTCAAGCCTCTGTCGGACCTTGAATCTTGCGATCTGCTGTTTTTAGCCCTGCCCCACGGCCACGCCGTGGACCGCATCGAGGAGTGGGCCGTGATGGCCGAGCGGATCGTGGATCTGTCGGGCGATTTTCGGTTGCGGAATCCTGCCGACTATGAGCGCTGGTACGGCCGGCCGCATGCTCATCCCGAATGGCTGGGCAAGTTTGTGTACGGCCTGCCGGAGCGGCGCCGCGAGGAACTGGCCGGCGCTCGGTACGCCAGCGGCGTGGGCTGCAATGCCTCGGTCACCATTCTGACCCTGTGGCCGCTCTACCGGCGGGGGCTGGTGCGCGAAACAGTGGTCGAAGTCAAAGTCGGTTCCTCGGAGGGTGGCAACAAGGCCAGCCCGGCTTCCCATCACCCGGAGCGGGCGGGCGTGGTGCGCTCGTACATGCCCAAGGGTCACCGGCACATCGCCGAGATCATCCAGGAATTGGCTCTGAGTCCCGAGGAGCCCAAGTTGTACTTTTCTGTGACCTCGGTGGGCATCGTGCGCGGGGCGCTGGCGACCTGCCATTGTCTGCTCGACAAGGGTATCGATGAGCGCGACGTCTGGAAACTCTACCGCGAGGATTACGGGGACGAGCCATTCGTGCGGCTGGTGCGGGCCAGACGCGGCATCCACCGCTACCCGGAGCCCAAGATCTTGACCGCGTCCAACTACTGCGACGTAGGCTTTGAGGCCGATCCGGACAACAAGCGCCTGGTCGTCATCGGCGCCATCGACAATCTAATGAAGGGCGCGGCCGGCAGCGCCGTGCAGACGATGAATGTCATGTACGGCTGGCCGGAAAAGCTGGGGTTAGAGTTTCCGGGCCTTCATCCCATCTAGCGCACTGGGAATCAGGTACCAGGTAGCGGGTACCTGCTACCTGCTACCTGCTACCTGCTACCCGATACCCGATACCAAGAAAGGAGACACAACCATGATTATCGTCAAAGCTGGAGGCGGCAAAGGAATAGCCATCGAGGCGGTGTGCGCCGACGTGGCCGACTTGGTCAACCAAGGGGAGCAGGTCGTGCTGGTGCATGGCGGTTCCCACGAGACCAACCTCATCTCTGCAAAGCTGGGGCATCCACCCCGTTTCGTGACCTCGGTTTCAGGCCACAGTAGCCGTTACACCGACCGTCAGACGCTAGAAATCTTGGCCATGGTCGCGGCGGGGCGTATCAACAAGCAGTTGGTCGAGCGATTGCAGCAGTTGAACGTCAATGCCGTTGGCCTCTCCGGGCTGGATGGTCGCCTGTTGGAGGGCAAGCGCAAATCTGCCCTGCGCATCATCGAAAACGGCAAGCGCAAAGTGCTGCGTGGCGAGTACAGTGGCAAGATCGAGCAGGTCAACGTGGCCCTGCTGGAGACCCTGCTGCAAGCAGGCTATGTGCCGGTCGTGGCTCCACTAGCCATCAGCTATGAGCACGAAGCGGTCAATGTGGATGGCGACCGGGCGGCAGCGGCCATCGCTGCATCCTTGAAAGCCCAGACGGTGGTCATCCTCTCCAACGTGCCTGGCTTGCTGCGCGACCTGTCTGACGAGACGACTGTCGTCTCGCACATTCCATTGGTCCACGTCCACGGGTATCTTGATCGCTATGCCCGGGGGCGAATGAAGCGCAAGCTGCTCGGGGCTACCGAGGCGTTGCGGGATGGGGTGAGCCGGGTCATCATCGCCGATGGCCGGGTGGTTAACCCGTTGCAACAGGCCCTCGCCGGGCACGGCACGGTGATTCAATGACGAATGGAGAATGGCGAATGTCCGACATCCAATATCTCGAAAACCGCCACGACCCTGGCTTGTACTCCAAACAACCCCTGGTGCTGGTGCGAGGCAAGGCGGCGCGGATATGGGATGCCGATGGTCGGGAGTACATCGACTGCATCGGTGGGCACGGCGTGGCCAACATCGGTCATGCCAACCCGGCCGTCGCCAAGGCGGTGACGGACCAGGCGCAACGCCTGCTGGTCTGTCCGAACGGCTTTTACAGCGACCAGCGCGCTCGGCTGCTGGCCGAGCTGGTGCGCATCGCGCCATCGGGGCTTGCACGTGCTTTTCTGTGTAATTCGGGGGCCGAGGCTGTAGAGGCGGCGCTCAAGTTCGCCCGCATCAGCACCGGACGGATCAAGATCGTGGCCGCGATGCGTGGCTTCCACGGGCGGACCTTTGGCGCGCTGTCAGCTACCTGGCGCAAGCGGTACCGCCAGCCCTTCGAGCCACTGGTGCCCGGTTTCCAGTTCGTGCCCTACAATCGGCTAGAGCGGGTGGAGCAGGCCGTAGACGAGGAGACGGCGGCCGTGATCCTGGAGGTGGTTCAGGGTGAGGGCGGCGTCATCCCGGGCGATGGCGAGTACCTGCGCGGTGTGCAGGCGCTCTGCCGGGAGCGGGAGGCGATGTTCATCGTGGACGAAGTGCAGACCGGGTTCGGGCGCACCGGGCGCATGTTCG
>JASFTJ010000175.1:0-5852 GCA_050053615.1 Anaerolineae bacterium
GAGGATCATGGGCCGGCGCAGCATCGGCTCCTGCACCGTTACCCGGAGCCCACCGTTCAAGCTTTCGACGACGGGCTCGCTGTCGTCGTCGTAGCGCACAAAAAGCACGCCGCGCCGCCGCGCCTCGGTATAGTACTGCTCGCGAAAACCGTAGGTGATGATGTCTTTGTACAACACCGTCACCCGGCACTCGGGGTTGGCCACCTTGATACGCAGCGCGTTTTTCATCGTGCTGGTGCAGCAGATGCGCGAGCAGTATTCGTACTCGGACGCTTCGGGCCGCACACACTGGATCATGACCACATCCTTCAGCGCAACGATCTCTTCCAGGCGATGGGTGATGGCCTCCTCCAGGTCGAGCTGGGTGACGACCTGGGGATGCTCGCCGAGCAAATAGGCCGATCCCCGGACCTCTTCCCCGCCGGTGGCCACGATGGTCACGCCGTGGGAGACGGTCTCCTCTCGCCCATCGCGGCCGCGCAAGACCGACTGGTAGGCTCCCACGTACCCCGTATGCTGGACCACTTCGGTGCGGGTATGGACCTGAATGCGCTCGTGCCCCCGCACGCGGTTGACCAGGTCACGCAGCAGCCGCTGGAGGCTATAGCCCTCGACCACGTAGTGGATGCTCAATAGATTGCCACCCAGCGCCTCCCCCCGCTCGACCAGGGTCACATCGGCGCCCGCGTCGGCGATGGCCAGGGCTGCCGTCATGCCCGCCGGCCCGCCGCCGATGACCAGCGCCCGACGCACCGGCTCCACGGCCGCCTTGTGAAGCGGCTGCAACGTCGCCGCCCGGCCCACGGCCATGCGCACCAGCTCCAGCGCTTTGCGCGTGGCCAGCTCTGGCTCGTGGGGATGCACCCAGGCGCACTGCTCGCGGATGTTGACCATCTCCATCAGGTAGGCGTTCAGGCCCGCCTCCCGTACCGCCCGCTGAAAGACCGACTCGTGGGTGCGGTGGCTGCACCCGGCCACGATCACCCGGTTCAGCCGGTGGGCGGCGATGGCCTTGCGGATGGCCGCCTGCCCCTCCGGGAAGCAACCGTAGCCGATCTCGCCGGCGTGGACCACGCCCGGGTATCCGGCGGCATGGGCCACCAACTGCTCGACATCCACCGCCCCTTCGATGGCCGGGTAGCAGCGGCAGACAAAGACGCCAGCCCGGATCGGCTCGCCGCGCACGTCGCGCTCGGGCGGAAAATCGCCTCGGGCGAGGAAGGGATACTCCCGGCTGGAGGGCAGCCCGCCCAGTTGAGCGTGAAAGAGGCGCATCACGTCACCGGCAGCCCCGGCCGCGTCAATGATCGTCTCGGCGATCTCTTTGGGCGAGGCAAAGGCCCCGCAGACGTAAATGCCCGGCTGGCTGGTCTCTAGGGGGTTAAATTTGTCGGTTTCACAAAAGCCGTATTCGTTCAGGTCAAAGCCCAGGGCGCGGGCCAGTGCCTCAGCGCCGGCCGGCGGCCGGACGCCCACCGACAGCACGACCATGTCAAAACGCTCTTCCTTCATACCCCCGATCTCGTCGGGATAGTGCAGAATCAGGTCATGGGTCTTGGGGTCCTGCTGCAGGTCGGAGATGCGGCAGCGGGTGTACTCGACGCCGTACTCTTCGCACGAGCGGTGAAAGTAGGCGTTGTACTCCTTGTTAAAGGCCCGCTCGTCCATCATAAAAATCTGGCAATGCGAGCCTTCCAGGCGTTGTTTGGCCAGCATCGCCTCTTTGGTGGCGTACATGCAACAGATCGACGAGCAGTAGGGGTGCTCCTGGTCGCGGGAGCCAATGCATTGCAGCCAGGCGATGCGCTTCGGCGGCTTGAAATCCGAAGGGCGCAACAGTAGGCCCTCCGTCGGCCCCGAGCGGCTCACATAGCGCTCGTACTGCATCGAGTGCACGACGTTAGGATAGCGGCCATAGCCAAACTCCTCCAGGGCCGCCGCGTCAGAGAGCTGGTAGCCCACAGCCAGGATGATGGCCGAGATGCAGACCGCCTCATCCCAAGGCTCTTCATCCAAGTCGATGGCCCCCGTGGGACACACTGCTTCGCAACGACGGCAATCCAGGCAGTAGTCGCCCTTGTCCACGTAGAAGGCATTGGGCAGCGAGCGCGGCGCGGTCTTTTGGATGGCCATGCGCGTCACCAACTCCTCCTGGAACTCACTGGGCAACCGCACAGGACAAGCCGCGGCACACAGGCCGCAGTTGGTGCAGCGCTCGATGGTCACGTGGCGGGGTTCATGTCGCAGCGTGACGATAAAGTCGCCGGCCTGCCCGCTAGCGTCCACAATCTGGGTGCGAGTCATGACCTCGATGTTGGGATGCAGGTTTTGGTCCATAAAGGCCGGTGAGATAGCCGGCTTGGTGCAACCGTAGCCGTGATCCGAGGTGCCTCGGCAGAGCACACAGTCATGGGTGGGAAACATAAAGCCCAACTGGGCCACCCGCCCGCCCAAGCCCGCTTCCCGCTCGACCAGGTAGACTTTTAGGCCCGCTTCGGCCAGGTCCACGGCGGCCCGCATCCCGCCGATGCCCCCGCCGACGACCAGCACCGCACCTTCTGGGTTCGTGCGTTCTCTCGTCATGCTCACTCCTGCGAATAGTAGATTCGTTGATTGGGAACTGGTCCATTGGTGGCCGTGTTCCCATATGTCTGCCTCCCGCCGGGCGCCACCGGCAGGGTAAAGAAGAACGTACTGCCTCGCCCAAGTTCGCTCTCCACGCCAACCTCGCCGCTCAGTTTTTCAACAATCCGCCGCACGACAGACAGGCCCAGGCCGTGCCCCTTGGCGCGAATCTGCTCAAGCCGCGAGAAAGGAGCGAACAGGTCTATCTGCGCTTCTGTGCTCAGGCCAGGGCCATTATCGCGCACCCAGAAGCGAATCATTGCCGGATGGCTAGCGGGCAGGTCGGTTGCTTGCTCTGCGCCCAATTCCACGCGCGGCGGTCGCCCGCCATACTTGATGGCGTTGCTGATATAGTTGGCCCACACCTCTGCGATCCACGGCGCATAACCAAGGGCCACCGGCCAGGCCTCTTTGTCAATCAAAGTGATTTGGGCGTGTTGCTCCTCAATGAGCACTCGCAAACGCTCGATGGATTCCTCGACTATGTGGCCCATATCCAGCGGTTCGGGAACAACCTCTTGTGTACGGACGCCGGTCAGCAACATCAATTCCTCAATGATCCGATCGAGTTGTCGGCTAGTTTTGAGGACATAGCGCAAACCCTCGGCTACGTCCTGGGGCGACATGGTTTCAAGGTTTTGGAGCAGAAACTCGGCAAAACCCACAACAACACTAACCGGCTCTTTGAGGTCGTGCGCCACCGTGTGGGCAAAGGCATCCAACTCTTCATTCTGCGCAGCCAGTTCCGCAGTCCGCTCTGAGACCCGCTCTTCAAGGCCTGTCACCAGGTCACCCAGTCTGGAGGCCATCCTGTTGAAAGCATGGGTCAAGAAGCCAATCTCATCCTGATTCTGGATGGCAACTCTTACGTCCAAGTCGCCGGCTTCCATCTGCCGAACCCCGGCCAACAGGGCGCCCAGGGGTTTAATAAGGGAGAGATTCACCAGGGCGGGCAGCCCCAGCAAAAGCAGCAGACTGCCGCCGATTATCACCCAGCTCAAGGGAAGGATAAACTGATGCAGATAACGCCTGAACTCCAGTTGGTAGTTCTGTACGATCGCCAGTTGACCGTTCTGGCCAGGCCCTGAAAAATCGTCCAGGCTGGTGTGTAGCGACTCACCGCGGCCGGGGATCACCCCCCGCAGCCAGGGATTCGCCGATGGGGTCTCGTCGGGGTCGAAGCGGAAGGGCAGAGGCAGACCGTTGTAGGTGATGTCAAAAACACCGTCCCGGTACAGAACGACCTGGAAGGTGAAAACGGCTTCTGGCCGGTACAGCGCCGGCAGATGATCCCAGGTCAGGATCAGGCGCTCAGGTTCCTGGCGGGCGTACAACCCGCCGCCGGCGTTGGGATCGAGTTCGATCATTAGCGGAAAGATGGCGGGAAAGTTGGCACGACGGGCCTGCATGTTGGGCTGCCAGAAGGCTTCGCCCATGGTGACGACCCCCGAACTGGCGGCATAGATCTCGGTATAGGCTTGCCCGTAGAAGGGAAAAGCAAAGTCGATCTTGTAATTGCGGGCCTCATTTGTGTGTTGAACCGGCAATCTGTCTCCTAACACGGTTTCAAAGGCGAAATCAACAGCAGTCACGTCGTATCCACCAGATGCATTGGGTGTAAACTGGAGCGTCTGGTGGTCTGTCAGGTCGGGCTGATAGGTGTCGATGTAAGGGGGGGAAATCAACCAGCCCACCGATCCCAACATGGCCAGAAACAGGGTCAGGGTGAGGACCGACAATCTCGTGAGAACGGATACCCCACCAGGAACAAAATTGATGTAGCTGGAGGCAAACAACCACAAGGCAACCAGGATTCCGATAGATAGCGATATGTTATAGAAAGCAGTCGTGGCCACACTATATTCGCGAAAGACATTGATTACGCCCAGCACAAATGGAATCGCAAAGATGAAAACAAAGTCGCGTGCGCCTCGGGCCTCCTTGCCCTGCGGTTTCACAAGTTTGATCAACCCATTCACGGGGCGCGGGTCCGCCGCGATGGTCTGACGCAAGAAAGCGATGGGCACCCACAACAGAATGAGTGCATTCGCATACGCTAACGCCGCGTGGCGATAGTAGACGGTCTCCCACTGTAGCAGCGAAACGTAGCGATAGATCATGAAAGACACTTCCCATAGCAGATAGGCCAGGCTGGCGATCAGGCTGGCGTAGGCCTCCCACCTGCGGCGGGCACAGGATCGGGGAAAGCGGTAGGCAAACTGCAACAGGAAGACCAGCGCCAGGGCCAGGACGCTATTCTCTGCATAGACGGCCAGCAGGCGCGGGAAGGGCGAAAGGGCCGCATCCAAGAACAACAACCCCATAAAGATGGTCGCCGCGGCAAAAAAACTGGTCAGTAGAACCAGTTGCGTGTTTCTGTCTCCAACGCGACGGGCCAGAAAAACGAAAATGGCCAGAGCCAGGATAAACTGCGTCAGGTAGCTGATCGACGCCGGCGTGAGGTATAGGGAGGCCATTATCTCAGCCACTCAAGATGGAACTGCGAATCTGCCAATTCGATCTCGCGAATATCCTCGATTTCGGCGTCTTCCAGCCTGTCGACAATCTCTATCAACTGCTTACGCGGGATATTGGTCACCTTGCACACAGCGGCCCAGATGCTGGGGTCCGCTGTCGGATAGGCGACAAACACCGACAGGTAGCCTCCCTCTTTGGCAATTGCCGTGGAGATGCGGGCCACCTCTCCAGCCCGGTCTGGAAACAGGACCGTCACTCGTATGCCGGTCCGCCGGGCGCCAAGTAGATCGACCATGATGGTGAATACGTCGTTATCGGTGATGATGCCGATCAGCTCATTGTCGCGCATGACCGGCAGGCAGCCGATCTTTTGGTCGGCCATGATGCGGGCCGCCTCCTCGAGGGCTGTGTTTTCACCCACCGTGACCACGTCCTTGGTCATGACGTCGCGCGCCTTGATCTTGGCCAAGACGTAGCTGACCTCGAAGCGGCTGAAGTTGCTCACGTCCGAAGGTAGCGCGCGCAGCAGCGAGCGCTGGGTAATCAGACCCACCAGCTTGTCATCGTCCACGACGGGCAGGTGCCGGAAGCCCTTTTCCCGCATCAGAGCCTGGGCTTCCGTCACCGACATGTCGGGATGCCCGCACATCGGATTGGCCGTCATTCGGTCTTTTACCAGCATGAGTCCTCCTGCAATTCCAGATACACGTGGCGCAAACTCGCAATTTGCGCTACAGCGGCAGCCAGGT
>JASFTJ010000176.1:0-5827 GCA_050053615.1 Anaerolineae bacterium
GACGGCTGCCTGGGGACGGCGGGCCGCAAGTGCGCCCACTGCGCCGAGTGCGAGATCCGCGCCTGCGCGATGGCATTGAACGTGGCCAACTGCGCCCACTGCGCAGACTATGGCTGCGAAAAGATCGAGGGCTTCTTTGGCTTTGTACCCGAGGCCCGCGCCACGCTGGACGGCATCCGCGCGGAGTTGGCGTCATGAGTTCTGTCTGGAAGCAGCAACTGCGGGCCGACCCGATCCCCTGGCTGCTGGAGCCTGACAACCCGTCGGTGCGCTATTTCACCCTGACGGATATCCTCGACCGGGCTGCAACCGACGTAGACGTGCAGGCAGCCAAAGCAGACATCATGGGGTCAAAGCTCGTAGGGGAGATTTTCGCCGCCCAGCATCCCAACGGCTACTGGAAGAAGAAAGGAACCGGCTACTTTCCGCAATACAAGGGGACCGTCTGGCAACTCATCCTGTTGGCAGAACTAGGCGTGGATGGAGAGGATGAGCGGGTACGGCGCGGCTGCGAGCAGGTGCTGACCAGCAGCCTTCGAAACAATGGGGATTTTGTGGCCTTTCACCTGCTTGGCTTGAAGATCCCTTTGCCGGTGCCCAACACCTGCCTGCCCGGCAACATACTCCGAGCCTTGCTTCGGTTCGGCTATGGGAATGACCGACGCGTGGTCCGGGCCATTGAGCGACTGGTAGAGCGCTGCCAGGACACAGAGTGGCTCTGTCCACCCACCAAGCCCAATCCCTGCCTGTGGGGCGTGGTCAAGGCCCTGTCCGCGTTCGCCGAACTGCCGGCCGATGCTCGCCCCCTGGCGGTGCAGGAAGCCATCCGCGACGGCGCCGAGTTGTTCCTCTCCTTCCGGTTCGCCGACGAGGGAAACAACCAGACCATCACCGATCCGAACTGGCGCCGCTTTGGCTTCCCTCTCTACTACCAGAGCGATCTGCTGGATGCGTTGGGCGTACTCGTGCGGCTAGGATACGGCCCGGACGAACGCCTCCAAGCCCTGCTGCCCCTGCTCCTAATCAAACAGGACGAACAGGGCCGGTGGCCACTGGAGCACGATGGCAACTGGCGGGGCCAAGGAATGGTGACCATCGGAAAAGTGGGCCAGCCCAGCAAGTGGGTCACACTCAACGCCCTGCGAGTGCTGAAACAGATTCGAGAAAACTGAGGAAGGCCAACCAATGAGCGTCTTGGGAGGGCATGGACAAGCTGCCAGCCGAGGAACCGGCGCTCGGACCGGAGGTACTGGCCGCCGCCAGGACGTGCCTGGATCACAAACGGGCCCACGTCCGCCGGCTGGCGCAAAAGATGATGCAAGTACGGTGAGGTAGAGATGAACGATCAACTTGAATTCGTGACCTACTGTGGGCTTCACTGCGACTTGTGCAGCGCGCGGGCGCGCATCCCTCAACGCGCAGCGGCCCTGCAGCAAGCCATGACTGAAGAGGGTTGGACTTTCTGGGGACAGACCATCTCCGGGTTCCCCGAGTTCTGGCAGTTTCTCCAGGGCCTCGCCGACGAGGGTTGCCCCGGCTGCCGGGCCGGGGGCGGCGACCCGGGGTGCCAGATCCGCATCTGCGCCCGCGAGCGGGGCCTGGACTTGTGCAACCGTTGCCCCGATTTCCCCTGCGAGCACGTCCAAGCCCTGGCCGCCCGCTACCCTATCCTCATCGCCGACAACCGACGACTGCAAGCTGTGGGCTTGGCCCGCTGGCTGGCTGAGCAGGAGGAACGGGTGCGGCGCGGCGTGGTCTATGCCGACTTTCGTTATGACGTGGAGGAAACGGAATGACCTGGAGGGAGAGCCTGCGCGCCGACCCCATCCCCTGGCTACTGGAGGAGGAGAACCCGTCGGTCCGCTATGGGACCTTGCGCGACCTGCTCGACCGACCGGCCGGCGGCCCGGCGGTGTTGGCCGCGAGGGCCGCCATCCCCACCTGGCCGCCCCTGGCCGAGCTGCTGGCCGCCCAGAAACGCGACGGCTACTGGGTCAAGCGCGACTTCTACCTGCCCAAGCATTACGGCACTTTCTGGACGCTCAGTGTCCTGGCCGACCTGGGCCTGACGCGCGACGACGAGCGGATCGAAAAGGCTTGCGAGTTCATGTTCACCTTCCAGCGGGAGACCGGGGCCTTCTGCCGCCGCCGCCGTGTAGCCGGTCGGGGCATCGTCTGGGACGACGAGCCCGGTCCCTGCACCCACGCCCGCATCGTGCGTTTTCTCATCCAGTTCGGCTACGGCGACGATCCGCGCACACGAGCCGGCGTCGACTGGCTGCTGGCCGCCCAGCGCGACGAAGAGATGTGGGACTGCCACCCGTCTCGCCGTTACGGCTGCCTGCGAGCCACGCACGACGCCCTGCGCGTCGCCGCCTTGGACGCCGAGGCCGCGGCCCATCCCGCCGTGCAGCGCGGCGCCGAGGTCGTCATCGACCTGCTGCTGCAGCGCGGCATGAGCCAGTATCACACCGGCTTTTCCTGGACGATCCTCGACTATCCTTATTTTGACATGAGCCTGGTCAGCACGCTGGACGCCCTCGCCCGGCTGGGGTATCCGCGCACGCATCCCCAGATCGGCAAAGCGCTGGACCATCTCCTCAGCCGCCAACTGCCCAGTGGCGCCTGGTCCCTGGATCGTGTTCCCTATCGCCTGCCGCTCGATCTGGGTCGCCCCGGCGAGCCGAACAAGTGGCTGACGCTAGACGCCCTGAAAGTGATCAAGCTACTCCATGGACCGTAGACGAGATACCTTCCCTCTGGGCGCGGATGCCCGGACGCCTTCTTTTCGGCAAGTGGCAGACCAGTGGGACGATTGAATAGTGACAAGCAAACACAAGGAGATAAGGAGAACTACCATGAGCACGACGTATACGGAAATTGCCGCCTGTGGCCTGTTTTGCGAGAATTGCGGTTCGTACCGCCGGGGCCGGTGCGCAGGTTGCGCGGACGGAGGCGGATTCAAGGGCTGCAAGATACGGATCTGCGTGACGGACAGGGGCTATACCACCTGCGCCGAGTGCGACGAGATGGAATCCTGCCAGCATCTGCACAGCTTTGTCAGCAAGGTGATGGGCTTTATCTTTCGCTCGGACCGGCCGGGGAATCTGCGCTACCTTCAGCAACACGGCCCGGAGGCCTTTGTCGAGTTCAAACGGCAGCAAGGCAAGCAGTGATCAGAATCTGCCAGGAGGGCGACCATGACTGACACAATCGAATGGCTGTTATCCTGTGACGAACCGTGGACCCGCTACCGGGTCCTGCGCGACCTGCTCGACCGGCCTGAGGACGACGCCGAGGTGGGGGCTGCCCGCGCCGAGATGCTGGCCCATCCCCAGGTCCAGGACCTTGTGGCCGATGCGGCGACCTGGGGCGATCGCCCTCTCAAACGGCACAGCGACGCCAGCCATCCGATTTACGCCTTTGGCACTCTGGCCGATTTCGGCCTGCGGGCCGACGATTCCAGTCTGCCTGGCAGCATCGAGGCTGTGCTGGCCCACCAGGCGCCGGAGGGCGCCTTCCAGACCGTGGTCAACATCCCCACCCGCTTTGGCGGCAGCGGCGAGGACGAGTGGAGCTGGATGGCCTGCGACGCGCCGACGCTGCTCTACGCCCTGCTGGCCGCTGGGCTGGGGGGGGACGAGCGCGTCCAGAAGGCGGTCGCTCACCTTGCCGGCTTGGTGGACGACAATGGCTGGCGCTGCCGGGCCGACGCCAAGCTGGGCAAATTCCGGGGACCGGGCCGCAAGGCCGATCCCTGCCCGATGGTCAACGTCTACGCCCTGAAGGCATTGTCCCTTGTGCCCGAGCTTTTGGACAGCCCGGCCACGCATTCCGGCGCCGAGATGCTGCTCGGCCATTGGGAGCGCCAGACCGAGCGCAAGATCTATCTCTTTGGCATCGGCACCGACTTTCGGAAACTCAAGTACCCGTTTGTCTGGTACAACGTGCTGCATGTAGTGGACGTCCTCAGCCGCTTGCCCTTTGTCCACGACGACCCACGCTTTCGAGAAATGCTGGAAGCCATCACCGTCCAGGCCGACGAGCAGGGTCGCTACACGGCCACCTCGATGTATCGCGCCTGGAAGGGCTGGTCCTTTGCCGACAAAAAGGCGCCATCGCCATGGCTGACCTTCCTGGTACTGCGAATCCTGAAACGAGCTGGCTAGGATTGTCTGGCGCGCTCAAAGAGCCTACTTGACGTGCTGATCCGCCGAATCTAACCATAAGCAATTCTATCAAGACGTCGGAGGCGATCTCCGAGGTCTCTCTTGCCCACTCGCCCGAATACCCCTTTCGGGCGAGTTGTGCTATAATGACTCTACTGAAAAATGGTCTTGACCACAAAGGACACCAGGAGCAAAAAGTATAAAAAGCACAGAAAGAAAGGGGAAAACATTGAGTAACCTCGAATCCTTTGTGTGCTTTGTGGTCGGAAAGCCCGTCTTTTCAGGGCAGCCTATAATGGATTTGCGCTGATAGCCCGCGACGAGACCGAAAAAACGTCAGGTGAGAAACCATGAGCACTGAGTATCCCGACGTACTGGGCAACCTAGTCGAAGCCCGGCATCGATTCGAAGTCAATGGCGTACACTATCTGACGGCACTGGAGCCGCAGACGATCGCCCCCGGCGAGACGACCGCCCTTTGCGTGTGGCTGCAAAGCTGTTGGGATGTGGCAGCCGAGGTGAGCATCAGCGTTCACCTGCCTGCCCAGCCAGCCCATGCCTTCTCAGTCATCCAGAAAACGACCGATGTACCGCTGGAAGCTGCCGAGGTTGGCAAGGTGACCATCCCCATCGCCTGTGAAACTGAAACCAAGCCCGGGCAGTACTCCGTGTTGGTGACCATCGATGCCCAGCCGGAAACACGGGGGCTCTATGTCCGCAGCCAAGAAACCCAAGATCGTTTTGGGGATTCGCTGCTCAACCTTACCACCGGCACGGCGCTGGCCACTACCGTAGGCCTCGGCTTTGTGGTCCACACGCAGCCGGAACAGACGTTTTCGCTACACGTGGAGGGCGCGCCTCGTGTAGCCCCGGAGCGCGATCTGACGCCCACCTATTTCTCTCGCTGGACTGTGAACGACTTGCCCATCCAGGGCAAGGCCCAGCAACATGTCAACGATCGACGGCTCTACATCCTGCCCCAACTGACTCGCGAAGCGTTATTCAAAGCATTCCTGGAGGAAAGCCAGGAGCGGCTTCGCCAAGCCACCTTACCCCTCCACATCGGCGAGGCTATCTTTTTGGCCAGGATCCTGACTCACACTGCAGAATATTTCCTCAAGCGACCTGACTGGCAGGACGTAGTGCTTGTTCCGGCCTATATGCTGGCCTACCGCTATGACTTGCCGACAAATGACCCCATCTTGCTTGTCGTCCGCGCCGACTATGCCCGGATGGCGCGCTTGGCCATCTCCCTCAGCTTTGGGAGCCTGCACCGGCGGCTGAAGCGCGACTTGTGGACAATGGAGGAGCAGCTGGGCGTCGCTGACCTGGTGACCGACCGTGTCGAGCGGGGCGGCGTCCTGCCGGCCGAGTTCCTCTACCTGCCGCTACTCCTGGGCGGGCTGATCGTTGCCGACCAGGTGCAGATGCCTGGGGAAAACTTGTCCCAGAGCCTCACCCTGTTGGCTGAAGCCCAAGAAAAGCGCAGCGATGAGCTGGCCGAAAACCCAGAACTGGTTGCGCTTTTCGATCGGCTGCTGCAACTGACACGATCCGCCTCCTGAGTTACAACGGGAAGAGGTCTTTGACAAAGGCAATCTTTCGTGATATAGTTCACTTGTTGTCGCAGGTATGGATGATCTTATCATTCTTGACAA
>JASFTJ010000177.1:0-5827 GCA_050053615.1 Anaerolineae bacterium
ATGCTTGGCCTGGCGTGATGTATGCTCCGGGACAAGCGTACCATTCTGCAAAGTCCTCCTGAGAATAGGTTGAGTTGAGCTCCCATTGTCCATTCCGCCAGAAATACATCCCGAATTTCTCGATGCGCACACCGCCGCCCACGGCCTGCACGGTTGTCATGTAGTCACAAGTATAGGCGTATCCGCTGTTTCCTCCGGCCTCGAACTTGGCAGGGTTGGGATCGTGTTCTACCACGAGGTGGACGGCAGCCTCTTCGCCGGGTTCAGATCCGCTGGGGTTGGTCCCGTCCGCGGCGTGCGTGCGCAACTCAAAGTTGTCGAACTCAAAAATGGCCTGGTCTCCGGCTTCATAGATCTCGGTGGTCAGCCCGACCTGCTCAGTTTGTCATCCTCTGCTTCGGCCAAGAATTGGTCGTTGACAAAGAGGCGGAAATGGGTGCCTTCTGCAATGACAGTGATCCGATTGACTCCGTCGGACTGAATGGCGGAGTCGCGTGTCCAGTCAATCAGGCGCGTCCATTCGCCCCTGTACTTTCGCAAGAGTATGAATTCTTGGTCATCGCCCAGGCCCAAGTGATACAAGTTGTCGCTATTCACCACTCGGAACACGACGCCATAGTTGCTCTCAGTCGTTCCACCGACTCGCCGGCCCTCAACCGTTACTTGGAAGTCAGAAACCGTGGGCATGTCGGGATACACGTACCAGTGAAAGTCCCCGTAGGCTTTTGCCTTCCACCGATATTTGCCGCCGGTAATTTGCCACTCGTGTGAGACGATCCCCGCGTTGTGGCTTCCTGTCGGCCAGTCGTTCGCGTTCGAGTCAAAAGCGTCAAAGAGAATAAGAGATCCTCCGCTGGAAGCCGGTTCAGGGGGCGCCGTGGGAGAAGGCTTCGGGGTGCTGGTTGGAGCCAAGGTAGGGGACGGCTTGGGAGTGTGGGTTGGTGCGGGCGAAGGCGTAGCAGTTGCGGTCCAGGTAGGGGGCAGTGTGGGTGTGTGGGTGGGCGCAGAAATCGGTGTGTCAGTTGGCGCTTTGGGTTTAGAAGAGGGAGCACTCGCGATGGACATCGTCGTCGCCTCAACTGACGGCGGTCCCCAGGCTGGACCATAGTTGGAGACTTGATTCTCCGTCAAGCGTTTCACGCCTGACCCGTTCGCGTTCATGAGATAGAGGTCTTGCGTGCCTGCACGGTCGGAGACAAAGGAAATGTGCTGCCCATCTGGCGACCAGGCAGGAGCCCAGCCCCCCGTTAGCTCTGTTACGCTTGCGCCGTCGGTATCCATCACATAGATGAATTCCTCGACGGGTTGTGCATCAAATATGGACCCCGTCGTGGCAAACATTCTTCCCCCTTCGAGGAAATAGACCCCGACGAAGGATTTGTCCTCCTCGCCGATCGCACGACTCGACACAAAGAGAATGTGCTGACCGTCCGGCGACCAGACAGGGTTGCAGTCCAGAGTCTGGCTTTCTGTCAAGCGCCGTACGCCGCTGCCGTCGGCGTCCATTACGTAAATCTCTAGGTTCTCCTTCCGCCAGGACGCAAAGGCGATGCGCTGGCCATCCGGCGACCATGCGGGCGCATAGTCAAAGGCTGGGTGCTTGGTCAGGTTTTTCGGGGTGGAGCCATCAAAGTCCATGACATAGATTTCAGCATTCTCATCGCGGTCGGACACAAAAGCAATGTGCTGCCCGTCTGGTGACCAAGTAGGGCGAGCGTCGTTGCCTGGATTCTTTGTCAGTCGCGTCACACCAGAACCATCCGCAGCCATGACATAGATCTCGGAGTTGCCATCGCGGTCAGATAGGAACGCGATATGCTGCCTGTCCGGCGACCAGGCTGGCTCTGCATCTCTGGCCGGATTGTTCGTGAGCCGCGTAATACCGGAACCGTCGGCATTCATGATATAGATCTCTGCATTACCGTCACGATCTGAGACAAACGCGATCTGTCCGCCACCGCCCATGGGTGTTGGTGACAGTGGAGGTGTGTTCGTCGCTGTGGGCTGCGGCGCGCCGATCAACCTCCCGTCCGACAAGCCAAACACCACCACGAGACCCACTACAGCTACCACTGCCGCCGCCGCACCCGCGATCAGGATCCACCTCCGATTGGAGCGCTTCGGCTCGAGGCTCGCCGCTGTCTTTCCCAGCTGTGCTTGGGCCCCGGCCGCTGCCAGAGATGGCCGAGTCGGCGGCGGCGCGGCAGGCTCTTCAGGTTCTGGTTCCACAACTGCTTCCCGGCCGGTTTGAGCCGTTTGAATCTCTGCTGGTGCTTCGGCCCCCAAATCGGACAGAGCTGGCTGGATCGGCGCGGCCTGGATGGTCCCCTCGTCTTCCGGAACCGGCTCAGCCAATTCCGTTGCGGGAGTACGCGCCACCAACAGTTCCTGCTTCTCCTGCCACTCATGCCCACATGCGCTGCATTCATACTTGCTCACCTGCGCCTTGGCTGCACTTTGCTGGCGCAGAACCTTGCCTCCCCAGCCAGCCAGGCTCCCTCCGGCGCTGAGCATGAGTCCGAGCGCTGCACAGGGAGAACCGACATTGGCGTTGGCGGGAAGGGGATTTCTCAGCAGATACACACCCATCCAGCCAGCAATAAAGCTCAAACCGATACCGACGATGAGGACAACTACCCCTAGGATAGGAGATCGGATCTTGTCTCCAGTCTCCTGGGAAACAATGCTTCTCTCCGTGAAACCACGCGCCCCACCACACTCAGGGCACAGGGTCTCCAATTCGCCTTCCTTCAGCTTGGCTGGCGCGATGATGGCAATCACGCCCACCAACCATCCCATGCCAAAGAATATGGAGACAATGGTGGCAATGCCCCAGCCTCGCCGATTCTTCTTGAACGCATGATATGCAGCTCCGATCGGAAAGAACAGGGCCAGGGTTGCCATCAACAAAACTACCCACACCGATTGCATCTCTCACCTCCAGCGAAACTCTAGAACCTACTCTTGCTCCTGTCCCCACAGAGCCCATATCGTAGAGCCGAAGTATAGCACTACGTAGATGAGGCGTCAAGTTGACAGAAGGGCCCTGAGGGCCAAGGCACATCGCACATCCCTAGTGCATCGCAGTGTAAATCCGTAGCCGGTTGTCATTGTGAGCGACGCACGGCGGACGGCCAGGCACAAAAGCCCCCCCCTGCTCAAGAACCCTACGCCAGTGGGCGCATCCGAACTGCTAAATCAGGGACGATTCCGAGAACAGGTCGGGAGGAGAGCATGGCGCCGGAGGAGCAGAGATGATCGTCCATAATCGGGCCGTTAATGTCGCGAGGAGATGAGTGTACTCTGCGCAATCCGACCGAGATATATCGGAGGGACGGGCCGTGGTCGAGCGCAAAGTGCCGGTCCGCTGCCCCACAGAACATGGTGATCGGCAGGAATTAGATCTTTGACAAGCATTCAATCCTGTGCTAGAATATTGTTAGCGCTACCGTTAGCGCTAACAATCCTACCTTGGAGTAAAATGGCTCATGTCTACTCGTATCACAATGGCAGATGTGGCTCGCGAGGCGGGCGTCTCCTCCATGACCGTCTCACGGGTAGTAAACGACAGAGCCGACGTCAGCGCCGCGACTCGTCAGCGTGTGCTGGAGGTCATCCAGCAGCTGGGCTACCGGCCCAGCGGTATTGCCCGGGGCCTGGCCACGCGGCGCACCGCCACGTTGGGCCTGGTGGTGCCCGATGTGGCCAATCCTTTCTTTTCTGACGTGGCTCGGGGCGTGGAGCATGTGGCCTACGCCGAGGGGTACAATGTCTTTCTGTGCAATACCGAAGAAGACCCTGAACGCGAGATCAGCGTGCTAAAGTCTCTGGAAGAAAAACGTGTGGATGGCCTCATACTTTGTAGTTCGCGTTTGAGCGAAGCCGAGTTGCACGAGGTTGTCTCCCGGTATTCCAGTGTTGTGCTTGTCAACCGTCGACTGGTCGGGGACCGTGTATGCTCGGTGCGGCTCGACGATGAAGCGGGGGGGCGGCTTGCCACTGAGCATCTGCTGCAATCCGGTCACCAGGCGGTCGGGCTCTTGGGCGGGCCGGAGTCTTCGCACAGCGGACAGCTGCGGTCCAAAGGCTACCGCGCGGCTCTGTCAGACGCCAACCTTCCGTACTACCCGGACTGGGTGCGGCATTGCTCCCCCGACGCCAGCGGGGGACAGAAGGCAGCCCGGGAGTTACTGACAGCCCACCCTGAGTTGACGGCCCTCGTCTGTTACAACGACCTGGTCGCCGTTGGTGCGTTGCAGGCCTGCGCCAAGCTCGGCCGCCGGCTGCCCGACGACATAGCCATCGTCGGCTACGATGACATCCGGCTGGCAGCGCTGGTGAGCCCGCCGCTGACCACCTGCCGCGCGCCCCGCTACGAGTTGGGGGCGCAGGCTGTACGACTGTTGCTGGAGCAAATCGAAGGGGACCTCGACAGGGGACACGAGATCGTGCTACAGCCAGAGTTGCTTGTCCGTGCCAGCGCACCGTAGCTGCAGGGAGGAAGAACAAGATGGCAACTACAATTGATTTTCCCAGATTTCCCTCAGGTTTTTTACTGGGCGCTGCAACGGCTGCCTATCAGATCGAGGGCGGCGTTCGAGACGACGGCCGGGGCGAGTCCATCTGGGACCGCTTCAGCCACACTCCAGGCAAGACGTACCAGGGCCAGACCGGCGACGTGACCTGCGACCACTATCACCGTTGGCGTGAGGATGTGGCACTGATGGCCGAATTGAAGCTGAAGGCCTACCGCTTCAGCGTCGCCTGGCCGCGTGTCTTTCCCGAGGGCAGTGGTTCCGTGAACCAAGCCGGCCTCGATTATTACGACCGCTTGGTGGACGCGCTCCTGGGGCAAGGCATTCAGCCCTTTATCACTCTCTACCACTGGGATCTACCCCAGGCTTTGCAGGACGCCGGCGGCTGGCCCGTACGCAGCCTGGTAGATCAGTTCGCTGACTATGCGGCGACGGTGGTCCGCCGCCTGGGCGACCGGGTGCGGTACTGGATGACGTTCAATGAGCCTTGGGTCTTTGCCTTTGCAGGCTATTACGAGGGGCGTCATGCGCCGGGCCTGACCGACCTGGGGGCAGCGCTCCAGGCAGCCCACCACGTCCTGACAGCCCACGGCAAGGCCACTGACGCCATCCGCGCCTTCGGGCGTGCAAAGACTCAGGTAGGCATCGCGCTGAACCTGAACCACGTGAAACCAGTCAGCGACCGCCAGGCCGACCTCGACGCAGCTCGGCGCCAAGACGGTTATCTCAACCGCTGGTTCCTCGACCCTCTGTTTCACGGTCGCTATCCGGAGGATATGCTGGACTTTTGGGGGGATCGAGCACCGCAAACCGAGCCGGACGACCTGACCGGTCTGCCTGCCCGCCTCGACTTTTTGGGGATCAACAACTACTTTCGCTCCGTCGTAGGCGAGGGCAAAAGCGATCCGGTGCGCGTAAAAATCCACCAGCCAGAGGGCAAGTACACCGAGATGGGTTGGGAGGTCTATCCCGACGGTCTCTACCAACTGCTGATGCGGGTGCACCGTGACTATGGCCCGCGCAGTGTGTACCTCACCGAGAACGGTGCGGCTTTCCCCGATGTCCTTCAACCTGGGGGGCTGGTGGATGATCCGGAACGGATCGAGTATCTGCACGATTATTTGTTCGCTGCGCACCGGGCGCTGGAGGAGGGGGTGCCGCTGCAGGGCTACTTTGTCTGGACGCTGATGGACAATTTTGAGTGGGCGCATGGCTACAGCAAACGGTTCGGCCTTGTCTATGTGGATTATCCGACGCAGGCGCGGTTTGTGAAGCAGAGCGGCCACTGGTAC
>JASFTJ010000178.1:0-5805 GCA_050053615.1 Anaerolineae bacterium
GAAAATTCGACTGGAGTCGGGCTGACCGGGTTGTCAATCAAGCGCAGAAGTATGGATTGCGGATCATCGCTCGTGTGGACAGTCAGCCCCAGTGGGCCGGTGGCGGCTATCCAAAGAACGGGCCACCGAGTAACCTGCAGCACTTTGCGGACTTTGTCAAAAAGATGGCCAAGCGCTACAAGGGCCGCATCCACGCTTATCAGATCTGGAACGAGCCGAACCTCGCGCGGGAGTGGGGGGGCAAGGCCCCCAACCCGGCGGCCTACACCAGGATGCTCCAGAAGGCTTATCAGGCCATCAAGAGCGTGGACCCTGACGCCTGGGTCATCACCGCCGGTCTGGCGCCTACGACCCGCTGGGATCAGGTGGCCATGCCCGACACCGAGTTCGTCAAGGGCATGTACAATGCTGGGGCTAGGGGCTACTTTGACGCCCTGGGCGCCCACGGCGCAGGCTACAAGGCGCCGCCGGAAAAAGATCCCGGTCAGGTGGCCAACGACCCGAATTTCTACAACAATGGCGATCCCAATTGCCCTGGTCCGCGCTGCCGCATCTATTGCTTCCGTCACGTGGAGGATCTGCGCAAGATCATGGTCAACCGCGGCGACGGCGGCAAGCAGATTGTCGTCCTGGAGTTCGGCTGGACGAGCGATCCCCGGGCTGGATCGCCCTACCACTGGCACGCGGTCAGCGAGCAGCAAAAAGCCGACTATTTGGTGCGGGCCTACCAGTATGCCAAGGCTCACTGGTCGCCCTGGATCGGGCTGATGTCGCTGATTTACATGCCCAAGTCCGATTGGACAAAGAACGACGAGCAGTATTGGTGGGGCGTCATCGCGCCGGTCTACCCTGAGTTTGCGCCCTTTCCAGCCTATACGCGGCTGAAGGGCATGCCAAAATAGGAACTCGTACCCTCCCCCCTCCTGTTGAGGCGGGAGGGGGGAGGGTCGAGAAGGGGGAGAGGGCCAAGCTCACACTCATGACGAACCAAGAGGAGCATTTTTACTATCCTTTCACGGCGACGACGGTCATCGCGCGCAAGCTGGTGCCGCTGCTACTGTTTAGCTTGGGCATCGGCTTGTTGTTATGGGCCGGGCGCGAGTACTATTTCTGGTTGCATCCCTGGGTCGTGTGGCCAGCCCTGGGGCTGGGTCTGCTGACCTGGCTGGCAGCCGGGTACTTTTTCACCCTCCTGCCCGAGGTTCATGCCGATGATGCGGGACTGCGCGTGCGCCGCTGGGGGGTTCTATGGCGGCGCATCCCCTGGGAAGAGGTGGCGGAGGTGCAGAGAACAGCCCAGATAGACTTGTTGGGCTGGGCCGAGGCGTTCTACACAGTGTACGCGTGGCGGACGCTCGGCGGGCGCAGAGGGCGGGTGCGCCGCCAGTGGCACCGTCGCCCCGTGCGAGCTTTTCGTTTCTCGGGGCACATCCGCAACTGTGAGCGGCTGCTGGCGTTGATCCAGGAGTGGACGGAAGCACAAGAGACCTCAAGGAGTTGAGAACCCCTCGAGATCTTGCCAACCAGAGTATGCGTGGAGCATGTTCCCCCGAACGACAAAGGATCGGCTTCTATGGTTCATGGCGCCGGCGTTGGCTTGGTTTCAGATGAGTACATCGGCGAATTTCCGGACCGTCCAGACAGTTGGCCGAGTCAGTTCGCCAAACCCTTGACAAAACCAACCAGGGCTGGTAGACTTTTTGTGGCGGCGATGACAAAACAAGCCCCTTTCTGGAGGCTTTTTGGGATTCGGTAGGAACTGTGTGGAGCGGATCGGGAAACCGCACAGTAATTCTGTATTGAGGATGGCAGTGTTCCTGCAGGAGCAGTCCAGAGTGGGTGACGTAGAACTCTGCCAGCCAGGAGCCGGTTCTAGTTGCTCGCACGTGAAGCTGAGGAGCGGGTCCCGCTCTCGAAATAGATGTAGCGAGGGAGGGCGTGCAGGTCATCGGCGAAGGTGCAGTGGGGCACGAGTTTTTCACGAATAGGTGGGCAGCACAGTCAACGACCCCACAGCATGCTGTGGGGCACGTGAGGGGGACCCTGCATGCCATAGCAGTGGTTGTGTCTAGCCGCCTGTCATGTCAGATTCGTGTTTCCCCATGACATGCTCAACCGTATTGAGAATCGCTGGGAAAACGCATCCATTAATTGACAAAAAGGACACAAACCGCTATAATGAGTGGCGCTTTTCACCGCTTGTCCGATAAGCAGCAAGATCGATGCTCCGTTGGCAATTCATCGACGGGGATGTTGGTTATGCTGCCCTTTCGGGCTTACGCATGATCGCTCAAAGGAGAGTGGCAGTATGAGTGACGAAATCATGGTGCCTGACGAGCTCAAGGGTAATGTCTTTGTCACCAGGTTAAGTCGGGTATACGGTTGGGGCCGCAAGTACTCGTTGTGGCCCATGTTCTTTGGTGTGGCCTGTTGCGCTATCGAGTTCATGGCTGCCTCGGCGGCTCGTTTCGACACCGGTCGCTGGGGCATGGACTTGGCTCGGGCCTCACCCCGCCAGGCCGACCTGATTGTCATATCAGGTACGGTCACCAAAAAGATGGCCCCCAAGATTGTGCGCCTCTACAACCAGATGACCGAGCCCAAATATGTCGTCTCCATGGGGGCTTGTGCCACGGGCGGCGGGCCGTTCAAGGAGGGCTACAACGTTGTCTCTGGCATCGATCAGTTCTTGCCGGTGGACGTTTACGTGCCTGGTTGTCCGCCGACCCCGGAAGCGCTCATTACCGCCTACATGACCGTCCATGAAAAGATTTTGAACGAACAGGTCGACAAGGTACGTTGGTATCGCAAGGACCCGATCCCGGAGGTGCCCGTTCCACTGCTGGGTGGACCGGACGTGATTGATCCGCGTCAGATTTCTGAGATTAGTGCGTTGGCGCAGGAGGCCGAGGTACAAGAAGCTGCGACTGAAGTGGCTTCAGACGCTGCTTGACCATACGACTCAAGGGAGAGAAGCATGGCCATAGATTTGAGGGCCCTCGAGGCCCAACTGAATGAAACATATCCGACAGCTGTCGTGGATCGCGATGGAGATTGGCTGGTGATAGACCCTGACCAGCTCCTGGCGGTGGCGAAGCATTTACGTGATGAGATGGGCTTCGACTATCTCACCCACGTTTCCGCCTCCGATTATCCTGGCCGCTTGGAAGTAGTCTACAATGTGTATTCGACGCGCTCGGACCAACTGGGGCCGAGCATCCCCTTCAAGGTTCGGGTGCCGGACAAGGCCGATCCTCGCGTGCCGAGCCTGACACCCGTCTACAAAGGCGCCAACTTTCAGGAGCGCGAAGTGTGGGATATGTTCGGCATTCGCTTTGAGGGACATCCCGACCTGCGGCGTATCCTGTTGTGGGAGGGCTTTGAGGGCTATCCACTCCGCAAGGATTGGCGCGAGCCGTACTACGAAGAAGAGAACAAGCCGTTCGGCAGTCGCTGGCCCAACCCAGAGGGACCCAGGCCCCGATCGGCTGAGGATCGGGTTCGCTGGCGGGCGAATGTGCAGTATCCAAAGGGCTTTGATCCCGAAGCGTGGGAGCCGCTGCCCGAGATCGACCCGTTGCCTGGCAGCAAGCTCGATGTCAATGGTCTGGACACCGATCGCATCTTGCTCAACATCGGGCCACAACACCCCAGCACCCACGGCGTCTTCCGCATGATCGTGGGCTTGCAAGGCGAGACGATCACCAGCGTGACGCCGATGCTGGGCCACCTACACCGCAACCACGAAAAGATCGGCGAGCGGAACCTTTGGACGGGCAACATCCCTTTCACTGACCGCTTGGACTACATCTGCCCCATGTACAACAACTTTGGCTATGTGGTGGCGGTGGAACGGATGATGGACCAAGAAGTGCCGGAACGGGCGGAGTACATCCGTGTCATCATGGGCGAGTTGGCCCGGGTGATCAACCATCTGCTGGCCATTGGGTTCATGTTCAACGACCTGGGGGCCATGTTTACGCCGATGATCTATGGCTTTACCGAACGCGAGCACGTGTTGGACCTGTGGGAGGAGGCGTCCGGGTCGCGAATGATGGTCAACTACTATCGTTTTGGTGGTGTGGCCCGCGACGTGTCCGACGGCTGGCTGAAGCGATGTCGCAAGGTGGCGAATCGCTTGGACCGCAAGATTAATGAATTTGACACGATGCTCACGGACAACGAGATCTTTATTTCTCGCGCGCGGGGCGTAGGGGCCATGACCTGGCAGGAGATGGCCAACTATGCTGTCAGCGGGCCACTGCTGCGGTCTGCCGGGTTGGAGTACGACATCCGCAGGGTCGAGCCCTACTCGATCTATGATAGCTTTGACTTTGAGGTGCCCACGTTCGAGACCGGCGACCTCTATGACCGCTATCGGCAGCGTCTGGCTGAGGTGCGGGAGAGCGTCAAGATCCTGCACCAGGCCCTGGATCGCATCCCAGCCAAAGGCGAGATCCAGGCCGGAAAAAAGCCGTGGAACCCCAAGGTGCCGCCTGGCGAACTCTACAGCCGGGTGGAGCATCCCAAGGGGGAGCTGGGCTTTTACCTGGTCAGCGATGGGGGAACCAATCCCTACCGCTATCACGTGCGCTCGTCCTGCTTTGTCAACCTAGGGGCGCTGGAAGCCATGTCAGTTGGACACTTGCTGGCTGACGCGATCGTCATTCTGGGCAGCATTGACATCACGCTGGGGGAGGTAGACCGCTAATGTTTGGATGGGGATTGATAAAAGGCCTAAGCGTCACCATGCGTCACTTCATCGAGTCGTACCTCTACGACCGCAAGCCGTGGGAGTACTTGACGGTGGACCGGTACGACGAGAAGCTGTTGGAAAAGCATCAGGCCATTGAGGGCCGGGGCATCTTTACCATCCAGTACCCGGAGCAAAAGCGCAAGATACCGGAGAATTTCCGCTTCATCCCCATGCTGGTCTATGAGGAGACGCCAAACGAGCCGCGTTGTACGGCCTGTGGCATCTGTGCCCGGGTTTGCCCTCCCCAGTGTATCTGGATCGAGCGGGCCACCGACGACAGGGGACGACCGCAGGCCAGGCCTTCCGGGTTCTGGATCGATGCCGTCATCTGCATGTCGTGCGGCTTTTGCGCCGAGTTCTGCCCCTTTGACGCCATCAAGATGAACCAGGAGCACGAGATCCCGACATTTGACCGTGATCGGGACATGTTCTACGATCTGGAAAAGCTACTGGTCCCCGTCGAGTACTATGCTAAGCTACATCCGAGCGACTATGAGGCCGAGGAGGAAGCGCGGCGCGAGAAAGAGGAAGCTAAGCGAAGAGCTCGGGAGAAACGTGCAGCCGCGAAAAAGAAGGAATCGGTGGAGAAACAGGCGACGCCTGCCAAGGCGGATGATCTGAAGCGTATCGAAGGGATCGGGCCCAAGATCGCGGACGTGCTCCAGCAGGCGGGCATCAAGACCTTTGCCCAGTTGGCCGATACCGAGGTTGAGCGCATCAAACAGATCCTTGAAGGAGCCAACCCCAGGCTGCTGCAATTGGCAGATCCGAAAACATGGCCCAAGCAGGCCCGCTTGGCTGCGGATGGCAAGTGGGAGGCGCTGGAGAGGTGGCAGGACAGGCTCAAGGGGGGGCGAGAGGCGTAATCGCCTGTGACTTGCGGCGACACCGAAGCAGAGCAAGGAGCCTGACCGACGTTCTCAAGTCGCGTTGACCTGCATACCCATAGCACCGCCTCCGATGGTGGTCTGAGACCTGATCAGCTGGTGGCCCGGGCTGCCGGCCAAGGTATTGACGTGCTGGCCGTCACCGACCATGATACTATCGAC
>JASFTJ010000179.1:0-5797 GCA_050053615.1 Anaerolineae bacterium
CCTTGTCATCCTGATTTAGAATCTCCACCTTGAACGCCACCAATCCCCCACCCAGCCGACGCATTGGCTTGGTCTCGGTGACAGTAGCCCGCATCCGGATGGTGTCTCCGATAAATATGGGCAGGCTGAATTTCCACGAAGCAATCTCCCGGAAGGCAAGGACGGTATCCTCGATGAAACCGAGACGCGTTGCAAGGGCGCTGGCGATGGACAACCCCAGCAATCCATGGGCCACCCGCTGACCAAAGGGATGCTCGGCAGCGTACTCGGCATTGGTGTGGATCTGAGTCCAGTCGCCGGTGAGGCCAGCAAAGTTCACCACGTCCGCTTCGGTAATGGTGCGTCCCACGCTAATGATCGACTGACCGACCTCGAATTCTTCAAAGTACATGCCTTTACGACCAGCCAAAATCTTGTCATCTGCCATTGTTGGTTTCCTCCTCGATGCGTTTTCTCGTTCTTTTGTGCTCAGTCTGAGGGATGTAACACCTTCTGCCATGTAAAACACAAAGCCCCATAGGGAGTTGCGTCGGCCCTTCCGGGGTCAAGGATGCCTGCACTCAGCCAGGACCCTCCGGGTGGAGGCCACGTGAAAGCTGCACATCAGTCTCATTGCCAATTTGACCTACTCCTCGGCAAAGAGAGCGCAACAGGGGCACTCGGGGCTGTGCCAACCGGTGGGCAGGTCCTCCAGTTGCAGCGTGCGCCCCTCGCGCGTGGTCCAGCGGCCCGTCTCTAGCCACGCGACGAAACGCTCGTCGGCCAGGGAGAGCTGGGCCGTCTCACCCACCGCCTGCACCAGCGCAGAGAGCTGGCCGGCGCAGACAGGGCACAGCCGCTCCATCCGCCCCCGGCCCATCACCAGCCGGAAGCGCTCCTCGACTGGCTGACCGCATTTCAAACAAGGCTCCGCCACGCCCACCCCCCAATTCCTAATACCCTATTTACCTACTCCCGCACCCGCCGGATCTCGAACACCACCGGGTTCCAAGCGTCGGGGCAGGCGTGGGTGGACACATCCTTGTCCTCCAGCCAGGGGAACTCGGCGCCGTAGCGCAGAGCGAACACCTTGGGCAGAAAGCTGTACAGGGCGTGGATGCAGACCTTGCCCTGCACCGTCTCGCCGTCAAAGACGACCTCGTCGCCCACACAGTGGCCGGCAGCGCAGTAGCCCTCTTGCTGGATGACGCGGGCGATGATGGTAAAGCCCTCGTCTACGTAAGGTGGATGGTCAGTCATTTTTCTCCTCCTCGCCCTCGTCCGGCTCTTCCGGCTGCACCAGCGTGATCACCCGAAAGCTCTCAGCGTAGGCGAGATCCTGCTCCTTTCCGACCTCGGCCGCCCACTCGGTGATCCGCTCCGTGGGGTCCCAGTCGCCCATCTGGCTGGCGTGTTGCTTCAGCGCCGCCAGCTTGGTCGCCAGTGTCTCGCCGATGTCCACCCACACGTTTGGCTCGCCGTTGCCATAGACGTACACTCTGTGCACTTTGTGCGGCTCACCCGTCTCCGGCCAGAGCAGCGGCATCTCGCTGGCCGGCGCCACTGCGTCCAGCGCCGCCTGCCCGGCTGCCCGGTGGTCGGGGTGGTTGATGTAGCGGTCGGCCACCAGCAGCCGCGTCGGATCGCTGGTCAGCACCACCTCCGGCTGGTACTGGCGGATGATGCGCACCAGGTCACGCCGCAGGTCGAGCGTGGGCTGCAACTGTCCGTCGTCGTAGCCCAGGAAGATCACCTCATCCACGCCCAAGGTGGCGCAGGCAGCCCGCTGCTCGGCGCGGCGGATCTCGGCCAGCTTTTCGCGGGTCATTCCGGGTTCGTGCGAGCCCGCGTTGCCGTCGGTGCAGACCACATAGGTCACCCGGCAGCCGGCCCGGGTCCAGGCCGCCACCGTGCCGGCCATGGTGAACTCGGCGTCATCGGGATGAGCGACGATGACCATCGCTGATTTCGGTATGCCATTCTTGTCCATTCGTCTTTTACTCCTCCAACAAGCAACTGTCCAGCCTTGCAAAGCTGCCGGCCAACCAGGGGCCGACTTGCACCCTCGCAAGACTTTGGTTTCAAGATTGTACACCACCTGCCCCAATTTCAAAAATCCTGGAGGGTTCACCGTTCGCGGACCTACCCATTCTTCCAGGTCGGACCTGACCAAAAAGGGGATGTGCGGCCGCCTCCCCTCTGGTACAATGAGGTTATGTGGGAAAAGATGAGCAGAGGAGGTCACGAATGAGCGAGTTTCTATCCAACCTATCGAATGAGCTGGCCGGCATTGTAGAGAGCGCCGGCCAGAGCCTCGTACGCGTCGAAGCCCGGCGGCGATTGCCCGCCAGCGGCATTGTCTGGTCAGCGGATGGCGTGATCGTCACCGCCCACCACGTCGTGCAGCGGGATGACAACATCGCCATTGGGCTGCCCGATGGCGGGCCAGTCAGCGCTGTGCTGGTCGGCCGTGATCCGACGACCGATGTGGCCGTGCTCCGCGCCGAGGCCAGCGGCCTGACCCCCGCGCAGCGCGCCGACCTCAACGACTTGCGCGTTGGCCACCTCGTCTTGGCCCTCGGCCGACCAGGCCGCACCGTCCAGGCGACACTGGGCGTTGTCAGCGCTCTGGGCGGCGAGTGGCGCACGCCCGCCGGTGGCCCACTCGACCGCTACCTCCAGACCGACGTGGTGATGTACCCTGGCTTTTCCGGCGGGTCGCTCGCCGGCGCCGGTGGCGAGGTATTGGGGCTCAATACCTCGGCGTTGATGCGAGGCCACAGCCTGTCCGTACCGATGAGTAGCCTGGCGGGCATCGTCGAGACCCTGCTCTCCCACGGACGGATGCGCCGCGGATGGCTGGGCGTCGGTGCCCAGGCGGTGCGACTCCCCCTAGCCGTGGCCGAACAGGTGGACCAAGAGACCGGCTTGCTGCTGGTCTCGGTCCAGGCTGACAGCCCAGCCTACAAGGGCGGCTTGCTGCTGGGCGATACCCTCGTCGGGCTGGCCGGACAGCCAGTGCGCCACATGGATGACCTGCTGGCCCTCCTGAGCGGCGACCGTGTCGACGTGGCTACCCCGGTGCGTTTCGTTCGCGGCGGCCAGGTGCAAGAAACCAAGGTCGTCATCGGCGAGCGCCAATAGCCGGACACGGATTTCACGGATTCACACAGATTCGCCGTTTTCCATCCGTGAAATCCGTGCTAGTCCGTGTCCAATCAGGCGCGATGGGAGGCGAATGTGTCTGAGCTGCTGAAGCAATGGAACCGCGAGATGGCGGGCGTGATCGAGGGCGTGCGACGCAGCCTGGTGCAGGTGCACAGCGGGCGCAGCGGCGCCGGGGCGGGGACCATCTGGCACCCCGACGGCCTGATCCTGACCAACGCCCACGTCGTCCGGCGGCGCCACCTTGACGTCATCCTGCCCAACGGTCAGACGCTGCCGGCCCGCGTGCTGGCCCACGACCCGAGCCGCGACCTGGCGGCCCTGGGCGTCGAGGCCAGCGACTTGTCGACTATCGACCTGGGCGACTCGCGACAGCTCCAACCAGGCCAGTGGGTGCTGGCCCTGGGCCATCCCTGGGGCGTGGCCGGGGCCGTCACGGCAGGCGTGGTCGCCGGGGTGGGCGCCCGCCTGCCCGAGATGCCCCTCGCCGACCGGGACTGGATCGCCGTCAGCTTGCACCTGCGGCCCGGCCACTCGGGCGGCCCGCTGGTAGACGAGACCGGACGGCTGGTGGGCATCAACACCATCATGGCCGGCCCCGACGTGGGCCTTGCGGTGCCGGTCCACGTGGCCAAAGACTTTCTCCGGCAGGCGCTAGATGGCGAGCGCCGGGCGCGGCGGCTCGACAAACAGACGATTTACGTCTAGAGCAAGCCCCATAGACACAGAGGAGAATCGCCGTCGTGACCGGGGCCAATCGCGGCACCGGCTTAGATCTGCCGCCAGTTCGTCGTCCTGACCGGCCGGGACGGGATTGCGGGGGTGCGGACTGACATGGTCAGCCGCATGCGCCGCGCTCTCGAAGAGGGGGCCGATACAGCCATTTGGCTGGCTACCCTGCCCGACGACAGCCCGGCCGGCGGCTTTTTCCGGGATCGGAAGCCAATTTCGTGGTAGACGAATCTCTGAACACGAGACCCTTTCCCGAAGGATCTTTTTTGCCCCCCGCATCGCTGCTTCTTGACGGCTGCACCGGATAATGTTATACTGTCAATGTGTAAGATAGTGAGGTAATTCCGGCCATGCCCAACGAAACGATCCTGGTCGTAGACGATGAACCAGTTATCGTCCAGGTCATCCGCGAGCGGTTGGAGCGCGAGGGTTTCCAGGTGTGCGCCGCCGACAGCGGCGAGGCGGCCCTGAAGTCTATCGCCGACCGGCCACCCGACCTGCTCATCCTGGATCTGATGCTGCCCGGCATCGACGGCTTTGACGTGTTGCGCCAGCTGCGACAGAGTGGCTGCGAGGCGCCGATCATCATCCTCACCGCCCGCGACGACGACGTGGACGCCGTCGTTGGCCTGGAACTGGGCGCCGACGATTACATCCGCAAGCCCTTCAATCCCCGCGAGCTGGCGGCGCGGGTGCGGGCCGTGCTGCGCCGCCGGGCCGAGGCGCTGGCCCTCGCCGAGCGCGTGGCCGACCTGGAAGCGCAACTGACCCCCGCTGAAAGCGCGCCAACGACAGGCCTTCATTTCGACGAGGCTGCCCGCCGGGCCTGGTTCGCCGGGCGCCCCCTCGAGCTACGCGCTCGTGAGTACGACCTGTTGCTCTTTTTCGCCCAGCACCCGGGCCAGGTCCTCAGCCGCCAGACGCTGCTCGAGCAGGTGTGGGGCGAGGCCGAGTTCATCGACGAGCGGACCGTGGACGTCCACGTCCACCGCCTCCGCCAAAAGCTGGCCGAGAGCCAAGGGCGTTCCTACGGAATCGACCCCGATGCCGCCCCGATCCGAACCGAGCGGGGCATCGGTTACCGGTTTGAGCCATGAAGGGAAGTCTGGCGGTAAAGCTGGCGCTGGTCTACGGATTGACCAGCGCGGTACTGGTCGCTGCTCTGGGCCTGGGCGTCTATTATCTGACAGAGCGCTATCTGTTTGAGGGCGCGGAAGATGACCTGGCCGCCCTGGCCGATTTCTACGCGGCCTACACCGCCGCCACTGCCTCTGACGAGGATCGATTGGCCGCCCTCGCGCCGCAGATCGCCACCTTTTTTGCCCCACAAGCGGACTATGACGTGCGGCTATTCAGCGCTCGCAGCGGGGCGCTTCTGGCTGCCAGCCGCGACAGCGAACCGTTGCCCAGCAGCGCCGCCCTGGCCGAACTCCGCTATCGACGCCCCACCCTCTTCCTGGCTGCGAGCCAGGACCTGCCCGACCGGCTCTATGCTGCCCGCCCGGTGTCTGCCGCTGACGGAAGGCCCCTGGCCGTGGTCGAAGTTTCGCGCAGTGTGAGCGAATTGCTGGGCTTCCTGGGCGTTTTGCGCCTGATCCTGGCCGGCGCGGGAGGGCTGGTGATCCTGGCCGCGCTGGTCGCCAGCCTGCTGCTGGCCCGACAAATGACGCGTCCCTTGCGCCAGATGGAATCGGCCACCCAGGCCATCGCCGCCGGGGATTTCGACCGGCGCTTGAATGTGACCCGCACCGACGAGATCGGGCGGCTGGCGACCAGCATCAACCGCATGGCCGCCGACCTGGCCCAGCTGGAGATGGGCCGCCGCGAGTTTATCGCCAAAATCTCGCATGAGCTGCGAACGCCGCTGACGGCCATCAAGGGCTTTGTCGTCAATCTGCAGGACACGGCGCCCGAGGAGGTG
>JASFTJ010000180.1:0-5773 GCA_050053615.1 Anaerolineae bacterium
ACCCACTGGAGGTCAGGTCGGCGCTCATACCCCCCGTCTCGTGGTCAGCCGTGATTACGAGCAGAACGTTGCCGGTCGTCGAAGCGTAGGCCTGGGCGCTGGACACGGCTTGGTCAAAGCCGATGGTGTCCGAAATGGCGTGCGTAGCATCGTTGGAGTGACTGGCCCAGTCGATCTGGCCCCCTTCCACCATGAGAAAAAAGCCATCGGGGTCCTGCGAAAGGATATCGATGGCCTTTTGCGTCATTTCGATCAGCGATGGCGAGTAGGGGCGCGTCATCCCTTCGTCGGCAAAGAGGCCTAGCAGGCGAGTTGTGGAGGTCGGATCGACGGAGGCAAGGGCGCCCGCGTCGCAGACATAGTCATACCCAGCGGCGATGGCCTCGTCGATCAGATGGCGCCCATCGGTCCGTTCGCCTGGTTCCGGAAAGCAGCCGGTCTCTGTCGTGGGCAGAAATTCATCCTCGCCGCCGCCCAGGAGGACATCTACTTTGGCGGCCAGCATCTGTCGTGCGATCTCGGTCATCACGCTCCGGCTCTGCACGTGCGCGGCAAAGGCGGCAGGGGTGGCGTGGGCCATTTGCACATTGGTCACCAGCCCTACGGCCAAGCCCTTGGCTTTGGCTCGCTCCAGGATGGTGGTCACCGGGACGCCGTCGGGATCCTGGCCGATCACGCCGTTGTTCGTCTTGACCCCAGTGGCCAGGGCTGTCGCCGCGGCCGCCGAATCGGTCACAGGGTTGTTCGCCGAACCGGTGCGCGCCCAGCCGCTGAACGGCGTCGTATCCATGGCCAGCTTGCCGTCCTGGCCCACGGACCGCCAACGCGCGGCGGTCCGGTGCGCGTTGCCCATGCCATCGCCGATGAGCAGAATAATGGCCCGCGCGCCACCTTGGGCCCCTGCCGCACTGGCAGTCCCTCCGCGCTGGGGCCAGCGGGCGGGCAGCGGGGCGGCAACTACCAGCCCGATGATGAGGACGAGGCTTGCTAGCACAATTGCCAGAAAGCAAAGAGCGCCGTCAATGCCCCACTGTGCGACTGTCCACCGGGGTCTCATCAATACTCCAGATGGTGTTCCCGCCCAATCCGTTGACGAAAGACCCAGTAACTCCAGCCCTGGTACAACAGCACGATGGGCACAAAGATCAGGGCGACGATGCTCATCACCCGCAGCGTGTAGGGACTCGACGACGCATTATAGATGGTCAGGCTCCAAGCATCGTCCATGCTCGAGACCATGACCCGGGGGTAGAGGCCCATCGCAACGGTGATCGTCGAAAGGGCGATGGTCAGGCCGGTCATGACAAATGCCCAGCCGTGATACCGCTGGCGGATGAACCAGCCGGCGGCCAGCAGGGCCACACCCGCGCCGATGGGGATCGGCCCAGGATTCACGCCCAAGCGGGTGAACATGTCGGTGGCAAAGTAGCCGGCGATCACAAAGGTGAGGACTAGCACCAAAGTCGGCAGCCAGAGGCGTGACGCTGCCGCATGGGCGCGCTCCATGATGTCCCCTTCGGTCTTTAAGCTCAAAAAGATGGAGCCATGCAGCGTAAAGGCCGACACGCTGGCCAACCCGCCGGCTAGGGAATAGGGATTAAGGAGGTTCCAGAACCCGCCGGTGTACTGCATCTCTGCATTGATCGGCACGCCTCGGATAAGGTTGCCAAAGGCTACGCCCCACAGCAGCGCCGGCGCCAGACTCCCCACAAAGATCGCCCAGTCCCACATCTTGCGCCAGGTGGGGTGCTTGTCCTTGCTGCGGAATTCAAAGGCCACACCGCGCACGATAAGGGCCAGCAACATCAGCACCAGGGCCAGGTAGAAGCCGCTGAACATCGTCGCATACCAGTGGGGGAAGGCGGCAAAAATGGCGCCGCCGGCTGTGATGAGCCACACTTCGTTGCCATCCCAAAACGGACCAATGGTGTTGATGAGCACCCGCCGGTCGGTGTCGTCCTGGCCCAGGAAAGGCAGGAGGATGCCCACGCCAAAGTCAAAGCCTTCCAAGAAGAAAAACCCAACAAACAACACCGAAACCAAGATGAACCAGACGGTGTTCAGATCCATACTTGACCTCCTTGGATTCCGTTCCCGTTAGTGAGCTTCTGTCGTTGTACCCTGGCGGGCGAACTTGAGCAGCAAAAAGACGTCGGCGGCCATCAGCGCCCCGTAGAGCAAGGCGAAGGCTAGCAGCGAAAACAGCACTGCCCCGGTGCCCACACTCGGCGAGACGGCATCCTGCACTTGCATCAAGCCAAAGACGATCCAGGGCTGGCGGCCCACCTCGGTCAGCACCCAGCCCGCTGTGTTGGCTATGTAGGGCAAAAAGACAGCCCAGGGCAGTATGCGCAGGAACCAGCGTTGGCCATCCAGTCGGTCCCTGAGTACAAGGTACAAAGCAACCAGCACCAGGAGCGGCATCAACAGCCCCGGCGTCAGCATGCCACGGAAGGCCCAATAGCTGACGGCTACAGGTGGTACATAATCACCCGGCCCGTAGGTCTGCTCGTACTCTGTCTGAAGGTTTCTGATGCCCTGTACCTCTCCGTCGAAACGATTGTAAGCCAGTAGGCTCATGAACCCCGGCAGCTTGATGGCAAAGACATCTCGGCGCTCGGACTCGTTGCCGATAGTGAGTAGCGAGAGCGGCGCGGGATCAGCACTTTCCCACAGCGCCTCGGCGGCGGCCATCTTCATCGGCTGCGTCTGGATCATGTGCTGGGCTTGGGTGTGTCCCACCAACGCGACCATGACCGATCCGATCAATCCAAAAATCAGCGCCATGTGGAATGATCGCCGAAACACATCCTGTCTCGTCCCTCTCAACAAGTGATAGGCGCTGATGCCCAGGACAAAAAAGGCGGCGGTTGCCATACCGGCGAAAAAGACGTGGGGGAATTGCACCCAGACGTGGGGATTGGCCAGCAACGCGCCAAAATCGGTCATTTCGGCCCTTCCGTTTCGTAGCGCATAGCCCACAGGCTCCTGCATGAATGAATTGGCGATGAGGATCCAGAGCGCCGAGAGGTTGGAGCCGATAGCCACCAGCCAGATGGTGCCGGCGTGCAGCGCCTTGGGCAGCTTGTCCCAGCCAAAGATCCAGATGCCCAAAAAGGTGGATTCCATAAAGAAGGCGAGTAGGGCTTCAATGGCCAGGGGCACGCCAAAGACATCACCCACAAAGCGCGAGTACTCTGACCAATTCATGCCAAACTGGAACTCTTGGACAATGCCGGTCACGACACCCATGGCAAAGTTGATGAGGAACAGCTTCCCCCAGAACTTGGTCATCCGCTTGTAGACCTCGTTCCCGGTGCGGACGTAGAAGGTCTCCATCAAGGCGACGAGGATTGAAAGGCCTAGGGTGAGGGGTACAAAGAAAAAATGATACACGGTAGTGATGGCAAACTGCCATCGCGCCAGCACCAATGCGCTCATGCTCAAGACCTCCTCGGATCGTGTTCCCGTCTTCTGCATGGAGCCAAAAACTACTGTCAAGGATACCACAACTGGAGTGAGGTGTCAAAAGTGGCAACTTGCCATAAAAGGGTCTGGACACCCCCGATTCCCAAACGCCTCTCACGATGTGTTCCACGTTGTCACTGCCCAAAGTGATAGGCTAGTCACTCTGCCGGAAAAGCCGTTTCGGGGCAATGCAAGTGAGCCGGCCTCAAGCTGTAGCAGACACGCGAATGTGTAGCCCTGGGCCGCCATGTCGAGGGACGCTCGTGGAGGCATCCTGAGCGTAGTCGAAGGATCGAAAGAGCCTCCGTTCACCCTTCCTTTCAAATGGGTTTGCCCGAAACCCCAGTGAGAGCATCTTGGCTGCTGGCGGCGGCCGTGGTATAATGGTTTGGAAGGAGGTATTGTATGAAACTGACTCTACCTACCCGCCCGCCATTCTCGCTATCCGCCGTCGTCGGATCGCATGGTTGGATCCGCTTGGCCCCTTTCCGCAAGGAGGAACACACCGGCGGACTTGCCTACGTTGCGCATTTGGACACGGGCCCGGTGGTGCAAGTATCCATCCAGCAAGCGCCCGGCGGGGTGAGTGTCGAGGTGGACGCTTCGCTAGGCGAGGCCGAACGCCTAGAGGTCGCCGATAAGGTGACCTGGATGTTGGGGTTGGACCAGGACTTTGCCGACTTTTACGCGTTGGCACGCGGGGAGCCCAAGCTGGCAGGCATCGAAGCGCGGGCGCAAGGGCGTCTGCTTCGCTCGTCGAGCTTTTTTGAAGACGTGGTCAAGACGATCCTGACGACCAACACCGCCTGGAGCGGCACCATTCGCATGGTCGGGGCGCTGGTCTCCCAGTTTGGCGCCCCGCTGCTGACCGACCCGAACCGTCATGCCTTCCCCACTCCCCGCCGCTTGGCCGCGTCCAACGAAGAAACCCTGCGTTCATCAACGCGGCTGGGCTACCGCGCCCCCTACGTGCTAGAGTTGGCATGTTCGGTCGCTTCAGGCGCTCTGGACTTGGAGACATTCAAGAATACTGATCTCCCGACTCCTGAACTGCGCAAGGAGCTGCTGACCATCAAAGGGGTGGGGGACTATGCAGCGGCCCACCTGTTGATGCTGCTGGGCCGCTACGACGTGGTGCCCGTGGATTCCTGGGCGCTAAAGATGGTTTCGCACGAATGGCACGACGGCGAACCGATTGGGCAGTCCGAGGTCAAGGCTGCTTTCGAGCGCTGGGGTCAATGGAAGGGACTCGCCTACTGGTTTTGGGATTGGTCGTACAGGAGTGAGTCATAGTCAGGTTCGGGAGGAAGTATGAATGCTCAAATGCGAAAGGTGAAGCAGATCGTCAGGCCTCAGACCATCCTGGAAGGCGCAGGGGTGAGGCTCAATCGCACCATCGCGTCTTCTGCACTGAACTACCTGGATCCATTTCTGTTGTTCGACCACTTTGGTTCTGACGATCCGGCGGACTATCTTGCCGGGTTTCCCATGCACCCCCATCGGGGCATCGAGACGGTGACCTACATGCTGGCCGGCATCGTAGAGCATCGGGACAGTCTTGGAAATGCCGGCAGCATCGGGGCAGGTGACGTGCAATGGATGACCTCAGGCAGTGGGATCATGCACGAGGAGATGCCGCGACCGTCTGACGGCGTCATGGCTGGCTTTCAGTTGTGGGTCAATCTCCCGGCCAAGCTCAAGATGACGACGCCGAGGTATCAGGAGTACACCTCGGAGCTCATCCCCGAGGTCGAGCAAGAAAACGGCGTCATGGTCCGAGTGATTGCCGGAAATGTCGGGGACGTGCGCGGTCCTATTACCGAGATTGCCGTCGCGCCCACCTATTTGGACATTTCGGTTCCCCGGGATGTCGCTTTCTCTCATAAGGTCGAAAAGGGCCATTCGGCATTCGCGTATGTCTTTGAAGGACAGGGCTTGTTCGGTGTGACGGAGGACAGAGACGGGGAAATGGTGTCGAGCCCGGCCCTCGTCGTGTTTGACGATGGAGATCGCCTCCAGATTCGCGCGACAAGCGATCCGGTTCGATTTCTCCTCATCTCTGGCAAACCGCTGCATGAGCCTATCGCCAGATATGGACCGTTTGTCATGAATACGGAAGAAGAGATCCAACAGGCCCTTCGCGACCTCTGGAATGGGACCTTTGTCAAGGCACAGCCCCAAACCGATTCTGGTGTCTGGTATGGGACCCGATCGGAAGAAGAATAGCGTTCTCAGCTCATGTTTGTGGCGGCTGGGCAGAGCGGCTTGGCCGTTGGCGGTGACACTCATCGCTTTATGAACAAAC
>JASFTJ010000181.1:0-5768 GCA_050053615.1 Anaerolineae bacterium
AATTGGTCATGACGAGTATCGGCTGGGAGATCAGGCGAGTACTGATCACCCATGCGGCGGTTATCCCTACCAACGTAATCAAAAAGACAACGACAATGATTGCGGTACTGAGCACCTGGGCTCTTTGATTCGATTCCTTCTCAGCATGGGTAATCTTTGTCTGTTGGTACATCCGAAATTCTGTCAATATGCTCCGGTACTCGGCAAAGGGAACCGTCGACGAGCGCACCAAAAGAATACCAAAGGATGGATTATCAGAAATCACAGCCGTAGCCTGCAACGCCTGCTGCCTAAAATCATCCATCGGCCCCTTCAGTCGTTCCAGAATGGATCGTTCTGTTTCATCCAACGTCCACTGTGTCAGTATTTGTCCATAGATGACGTTCAGGTCACTCAGTCCTTGCTGCAAACGGTCGTGGACCGCTTGGATTTCCTCTTCCGGCAGGTTCATAAAGCGCAAAACAGAGACGTGGAACACGTCCGATTGAACCTGCTCGCTCAGAAGGCTGAATTCGTCAATCAACCTGAGCCTTTCCAGAGCGATTTCATCCACCTCATTGAGCGCTGCGCGTTGTGTGCTCAATCCATAGACAGCCAGCACCGAGACGGTCCCCAGAGCCAACATGAGGACCGCTGGTGGAATCAGGACTTTGATGCGGACGGGGGTGTCACGCAGGAGTCTCATTCCTCACCTCCCGAGCTTGGATCCCAGCGCAGCGCGCAAACCACGTCTTGTTCACTCAGCATACCGCACCAGGCGGACATGGAACCGACTTTGTGGGTCCTGGGATGGGGCCAGACTCCCTCCAGGTGAATGTACCCCTCAGTCTCATCTTCAGCGGCTTCCAAGAACAGGGGCAGCAGCTTGTTTCCCTCCAGATCGAGAATGTCGCTAATATCCATCCCCGGTTTCATTTGGCCGGAATTGTCCAGGAAGACAAACCCTTCGCGCGTAAAGCCAACAATGTGAAGGCCAGAGTCTTCCAGATCAAGAAAGCCCTGATCCGGATCGCGAAACACTTCTAGGGCCTCGTACAGTCCGAGCTCCTGAAGGACGGCAATGGCTTGCGCCCCGACATCCCTGACCAGCGAGTTTGCCTGAGAGCTTTCCGGCGTCGGGACTGCGGTGTACACCTTGGTCGGCGGTTGCCTCCAATAGAGCTCGTCCAAGGGAGAGTGCATGCCCCAGATGGATAGCGGCGGATTTCCGAGTCCTGTGTCATAGACGGTGTGCATCGGCAGGAGGTTGATCCATATGACCGGAAGGTCTTCTGTGACGATCTGCTGGAACTCGCTGTAGAGTGCTTTTCGCTTGTTTTTGTCCAATTCTCTCTCGGCCTGGCTGAGAAGCTCGTCCACCCTTGGATTGCGATAGTTCTGGGTATTTGACCAGACTACGCCTTGTCGGATATTGTCGGACCGATACGTCCGGTGCACGCCGATCACGGGATCGCCCCAGTTAAAGACCACGTCCATGGTCATGTCAAAGTCCCACCTCCCGATGCGCGCGGCCCATGCTGGAAAGCTCGCCGATCGGCGGACCTGAACATCAATCCCGACCTGTGCAAGCTGGCGTCGAAGGTACAGTGCGACATCCCGCTGCTGGCTGGGTATGACCGGAAGGTAGTCCAGAGTAAGAGAGAACCGGACACCGTCAGAATGGATGGGATATCCAGCCTCGTCCAGCAGCTGGTTGGCCTTGGCCAAATCAAGGTCGTACGTTTGCACATTGGCTTCATAGAAGGGGCTAGCCGGAGCGATCGGGCCGGTGGTGCGTTGAGTCTTGCCTTGATGCAAATGCTCTGTGATGAATACGGGGTCGAGGGCATAGGCGATCGCCTGCCGGACACGCTTGTCGGCCAGTGGCTTTCGTAACAGGTTAAAAGCCAGCCAATTGATGGCGCCTATGCCTTCATAGCCTTGCTGGGTGACGATCAGATGTTCGCAATCATCAAGCTTCTCGATGCCGTCAAGGTTCGTGAACACGGCTAGCAAGTGGGCTTCCCGTCGCTTCATTTCGATCACTTGCGCCTTGGGGTTGGGCTCCAGCCTGAAGACGATGCTGTCAAGGTAGGGACGCCCTGGAAGAAAATAGCCATCGTACCGCTCCAACACAATGGACTCGTTTGGGACGTATTCCACGAATCTGAATGGCCCAGAGCCGACCGGTTCCAGATTGGCAGGATGGGTTCTCAAATCCTGACCGTCTCCGTAGACGTGCTTTGGCAGGATCGGCAGCAGGGCGGGCGACATGGCCAGCAAGATGGCCGGATGAGGCCGTGACAGATGGATCACGGCGGTGTGCGGATCTGGCGTGTCAATCTGTTCTACAGGGGCGAACATCGGCTTGAAGGGGTGGTATTTCCTGACCGTCAGCAAGGAAAAGGCTATGTCCTCCGAGGTGATGGGCTGACCATCGTGAAAGGTCGCGCCCTTAACCAAATGCAAGGTAACGGACAGACCGTCGTCAGAGATGCTCCAGCTCTCTGCCAGGTATGGCTGTGGGTTCCAATTCTCGTCGTAACGAATAGGACTGGCGAAAATCTGCGTGCCGACGATGGCCGTCGCGCTGCCCGATACCAACGCCGGGTTAAAGTGCCTCGGCGTGCCTCCTCCATAAGAAATAACCGCGACTCCGCCTGGCTGCGGTTCTTCAAGCGCTGAGGATGCTGATGTTGGCTCGGCTGACGGCGGCGGTGTTTCCCATTCCGCTTCGAGATCGCGGCCCATTTTCGCTGGGCGGCAGCTGATAGAAAGAATCGCTGACAGAACCAGCCCCAGTGCAGTCACCGCAACGAGTATCTTTCTCATCGCACATTCGCTTGGATCATCTGTCCGTTTCACCCTGGCCTCTACAACAGCGCCAACGTAGTTCCGGTCACAGCCAGGATCTGGACCCCTACGTGACGTGCGCTGTCCACGGCAGATCCAGTATAGCTCAATCTTGCTCGGAAGTCAAAACCGTGCACCAGGAAATTGCCCTCTAACTTGAACGCAGGGCTTTTGTGGTTAGGTAAAAGATCTATACTTTACTGAGCTCTTGAGCGTGGCGGATGTTGCACAGAAAAGCCTACGATGCGGCGGCGCAGCACCTGATCCTTGGGTGTGACAAGGTCCGGTTTGGCGAGAGTCCGGCAGAGAATTTATACCAAAGTGTCGCCGCGCTCGATGTGGGCAAAGAACTCGTTGCGGGTGGCCTGATTCGTCTTGAAGCCGCCCAGCATAGCGCTGGTGGTCATGCGCGCATTGGCCTTTTTCACGCCGCGCATGGCGCTGCACATGTGCACTCCCTCGCACACGACAGCCACGCCTCTCGGCTGGAGCGTCTCCTGCAGGAATTCGGCGATCTGCTGCGTCATGCGCTCCTGCACCTGCAGGCGGCGGGCAAACATCTCGACGATGCGCGGGATCTTGCTCAGGCCGATCACCTTGCCGTCGGGGATGTAGGCCACGTGCGTCTGCCCCAGGAAAGGCAACATGTGGTGCTCGCACATACTGTAAAAGTCAATATTGCGCACGATGACCATCTCGTCGTACTCTACATCGAAGATGGCGTCGTTGACCAGACGCACCGGGTCCACGTGGTAGCCTGCGGTGAGTTCTTCATACATGCGCGCGATGCGGCCTGGCGTGTTGAGCAGGCCCTCGCGAGAGGGGTCCTCGCCGATGGCGGCCAGGATGTCGCGTACGGCGCACTCGATGTCGCCGGTGCATTCCTGCTCCGGTACGTCAAAAAGGTCGTTGCGGAAAACGTCATAGTCTGCGGGTTTGACTTTCAAAGGTAGCATTTGATGACTCCTTTATCAGGTTTGCGAAATGGGCCAAAGGATGAGGTCTGGACGACGGATCAGCCCCCTGTCGGGCAGGCTCTGGGCAATCTCCAGCAAGGTTTGGCTGGTCATTGGGTGGCGATAGTGCGGTGCCAGGTCAGCCAGCGGCTGGGCAATGTGGGGAAACTGCAAGATTTCGGGATCGGGGATGTGGCGCTGTCCCAGTCTCAGCACCTCGTCGTTGAACAACGAGATGTCCAGGTCAATGGTGCGCGGGGCGTACTTGTCCTCGCTGCGCACCCGTCCCAACTCGCTTTCAATGGCCTGGAGCACTTGGGATTTCAGTTCGAGGGCTGTCAGCGTGGTCTCGACCAGCACCGCCGCGTTGAGGAAAGTCGGCTGCTCGGTCTTGCCCACAGGCTCTGTCTCGTAAACGGGCGACACCGCCAGCAACCGACACTGTGAGGCCAGTCGCTGCGCCGCTTTGGACAGGTTGTGCTCAGGGTCGATGTTCGAACCCAAAGAGATGTACGCTTGGTTCATTAGTCCAAGCCTGCACGGGTACGGTCGATCTCGATGCCCACGGATCGGGCAAAGCGCAGCGCGCCCGGCTTTTCCACGCGTACGGTCGCGCGCTCCACGCGTGGCTCGGCGAGGCAGATGGCGGCAATCTCGGCCGCCATCTTTTCCACCAGGTAAAATTGCGACTCCTCGACCAACGTGATGACGCGCTTGGTGATGGTTCGGTAATTCACGGCATCTCTGATATCGTCGGAAGCACCCGCTGTGTGCGTGTTCGCGTGCAGGATGATGTTGATCAGCACATCCTGCTGATCTCGGCGCTCCTCAGGGTTGATGCCGATGATGGTTCGAAGCAGAAGGTCTTTGATGTGGATTTGGTCCATCATTCTTATCCTGTGTGGTACTTGCTACATGCTGCGTGAAGGAACGTCTAGCGTGCAACACGATCTAGGTCAGGTGCTCACCACCGGTGACAAAGATCGTCTCGCCGGTGACGAAATCCGATTTTAGCAAAAAGATCAACGCCTTGGCGACCTCGGTCGGTGAGCCCACTCGCCGGACCGGGATGTTCTGCGCCAGTGCGTCCAGGTAGCTCTGATCTTTGCCTGGCGGCGGCAGGATAGCGCCGGGAGCAATCGCGTTGACCTGGATATTGGGGGCCAGTGCTAGGGAGAGGGCCTTGGTCATTGCCAGCACGGCCGACTTGGTCAAGCTGTAAGCCACATAGGCTGTATCTGGGCGCAGCCCCCGCCAATCCGCGATACTGACGATGTGCGCGGGTCGGCCTTTTCCCACGTGCGCAGCGAAGGCCTGGCTCAAGAAGAACGGGGCTCTGAGGTTAATGGCGAAATGTCGATCCCAGGCAGCCTCCGTGGTGTGAGCGAGGTCAGCGGGTTCAAAAATGGCCGCACTGTTGATCAGGATGTCCAGGCGACCAAACCGAGCCGCCGCGCGCGCGATGAGGGACGGCGCCTGCCCAGGTCGAGACAGATCCGCTTGGATGGACAGGGCGTCGCTGCCCAGCGATTTGATCTGAGCTACAGTCTCCTCGGCCGGTCCCCCAGACGCATTGTAATGGATGGCTAGGAGGACTCCCTCCTCGGCCAGGGCCAGGGCCAAGGACCGGCCCAGGCGTACTGCACCCCCGGTGACTATTGCCACTCGAGCGTCAAGCTCCACGATATACACTCTCCCGCTCCCAAGAACTTGGGGAGCAAAATGGCAGAATCCATGGAAGGGCTGCCCTGAAAAGAGGACAGTCGCAAGAAGACGGGCGCCGTACCCCCTTTCTCCCGCTGAAAAGACCTTTTTCAGCGGTGCCATGGAAGATGTTACAACGAAAGCAGAATACTGGCTGTAAGGGTGCTCACTTCCAAGGCGATCAGCGGTCGAGTTATGCACGGCGTTTACCCTTCTCATAGTGCCCTGCTGATTACCACAAGTTGTTTCGTCAAGCAGGCCGGGTGGGTTGGAGAT
>JASFTJ010000182.1:0-5767 GCA_050053615.1 Anaerolineae bacterium
TCCACATTGCCATCACTATCGACGACTTCGACGTGACCTCGCTCCCGATCTTTAAAGTTGTAGAATGTCAAGACCTCTTCATTGAAGCGCTTTACCAGCCGGGTGTCTATTTCGGGCCCGCGCTTTGGTTTTGTGATGATAAGAAAGTCATCGCCTCCAATGTGACCGATAAAGTCGGAACCGGTACCCATGTCGTCCACTACCTCTGTGAGGAGCATTGCCGTAAAGCGCAGCACATCGTCGCTGGCTACAAAACCATACACATCGCTAAAGTGTTCAATATGATTGATGCCGATGTAGAGGATGGCCCAATCGTCTTGCCGCATGATTTCGCGGAGCTGCTCTTCCACAAGCTTGCTGCTGGGCAGCCCTGTCACCGGGCTGGTCAGATTTAGCCAGCCTGCCCGTTGTATCGAGTTCTGCACGCGGAGCAACAGGAGTTGGAGATCGAATGGTTTTGTGACATAATCATCCGCTCCCAACTCCAAGCCGGCGATCTGATCGCTGCGTTCATCCTTTTGGGTCAAAAAGATGACTGGGATGTGGCTGGTGCGCAGGTTCTTCCGAAGACGGCGGCAGACTTCGTAGCCGTCGACGTCCGGTAGCATAATGTCCAGGATCACTAGGTTGGGCAGCTTGCGGCGGCATATCTCCAAGCCCTCCGCACCACGCGGGGCTACCATGGTCTCGTAGCCCTGTGAATCGAAATAAATGCGCAGCATGTTGGAGATGTCATAGTCATCTTCTACGATGAGTATCCGTCCCTTGCTCATCCTGTTTTACCTCCCCCTATCGTCTGGTGTCCGCGTGGGCCTCGTCTGTGCTCTCCCCCGGTTCGATGATGCACATCATGTTGTGCGGCGGTAGGCTCTTTGCTGTACTGCTTCGATCTCGTCATCGCTCAGTGCGTGCTCAAAACTCCGGAATCCGGAGAGGCGAAACCCGTGCTTGGCGGCCAGTTCTGCGATCTCGTCTACTTGCTCTAGTGCAATCTCTTTGCCAAGTGTGAAGCACTCGTAACGCCCCTCCAAGGTCAGAATCATGGTTTCTGCCATACAGGCAAAGGCCTTTCCCGGCGGAAGGCCGAAATCAAAACCAAAGTCCACTTGCCCCGGCACGTCGACCACGCCGCCATCGATAACGAGGACGTCGTCTCGCTGTTCGATGATGCAGCGAGAAACGCTGCGGGGTCGGGCTACATCGCAGACCACCGCGCTGGGTTGTAAATGCTTCGGCTCAATGATCGGCCTGACGGCGCTGGTGGCTGCCAGCACAATGTCCGCTTGCCGAATCGCGGTCAGTTCTGTGCTGACGACGGCGCCGGTTCCGATGGATTCAACCTGCTGCTTCACGTCTTGTAGGCGTGCAGGGCGCCGGCCGATCAGTACCACTTCAGACACTGTGCGGGCTATGAGCTGGGCACAGGCTTTCCCAATAGAGCCATATGCGCCAACGATCGCCGCGGTACACTGTGACGGATCGAGGCCCAACCGCCTGGCCGCTTCCAGGGAGGCCTCGACCGCGATGGCAATGGTCAGACTGTTGCCGGTTGTCACGGGAATGGAGAGCTTCCGGGAAATGGTGATACCGGCATCCCCGACAACCGAGGTGAAAGCTCCCAACCCCAGGATCTGGGCGCCCTTGCGTTCGGCCAGCCGCCCTGTCTGCAGAATTTTTTTGTAGGCCGTGGGCACGGGGATTTCGAGCATACGCTTAGGCGTCACAGGGCAGGCAAGCAGCCATCCTTCGATCTCTTCCCCTGTTGCCTCAGAACGGATGCCGGCGATGTGACCCAAGTGAATCGGTGGAAAGAACAGGGAACAGTAGTCAATAATTCTCGGCGGTAGCTTGCCTAGGATGGGGAACTTGCGCGCCACATCCTTTTGGGGCTCGATGGGATGGATCATGAAACCGAAACTGTTCGTCATTTGGCAAGCAATGAATGAGAATATCGTGCATGACTGGTCACATATTTGCCGTCCACCGTGTCGCTATCGCGGGTACAGTCTGGGATGGAACCCAGCATCTGGCCAGCGCAAATGATCGCTGTCCTCGTACGCGACATTGTGCGAAACGACCGATTTTTCGTCCGTGCGGGCCAAAACGACGTCGGACTCGATGGTCCTTGCTGGGAAAATCGTCAGATCGGCGCCGATCCGGCAGTGGTGACCCACACAGCCACCCAGAACGGTCATCCCCACGTCTTCCAATTGGCCTCGATGTGTGGTTCGAAGTGGCTTCGGAATCAGATTAAAATCGGTGAAGGTAGTTCCAGCACCGATGAATGAGTCACGTCCGACAACGCAGAATTGCAAGCAAGCGTTTTGGGCCACCATTGTGTCTTCCATCAGGGTGGTCATGAACAAGGAGGAGCGGAATGGAAGGTAACACCGATCGCCGATCACGCTGATGAGTAACTCGTTTCCCTGGAGGATGCTGACGTTGTTGCCAATGATGCAGTTGGAAATGGTTACGCCTGCACCGATGTACACGTCGTCGCCAATGATGGTGGGTCCTTGGATGACGGCGGTCGGATCGATCTGTGTGTTCCGGCCAATCTTGACCATGTGGGAGTTTGTCAGGAACTGTTTGCGCTCCAGTAGCGACCGCCAGAGGATCTTGAGCTGTACGCCAAGGTTACGGAGGTTCCTCTCCTTTCGTGCTCCTTCGGCCAAGACGCCAAACAGGCAATTCGCGGTAAAGATATGTACCCAGTTCTCGATGGATAGAAACGCCCGCAGTGGGATCTGGAAGACGAGATCTCCCTTAGCGGTGGACATGTGGGTAGGCACACGGTAAGAGCCGAACTCGTAGGCGCCGCAGTCAATGACCAGAGGACGGACCATCTCTTCCAATCCGCGGGGATAGTACCACAGGTTGCCGACATAGACGTCTCCTTCCCGCCGGATGCCGCTCTGGAGGGGCAATGCATGGGTAGTGATGACCTTGTCATCCAACGAAAAGGCCACGCGGCACGCCTTGCCTAGTGACCGGGCTCTCGAGAAAAAGGTGTCGATGAATGCTTGGTCGAAGAACAGATTGTCGCGGTAGACGAGGGTTTCCTCGTATTCTCCATCAGGAATCTGCTCGAAAAAGTCGACCTCGATTTCGGAGCCGGGATAGGATGCGAGCAGGTCTTTCTGGTGGAGCCAAAGTGGCTTGTTCAGTACTCGCAGATCACGTGCAGGCTCGTTGAAGGGTGGTATCTTGCGTTTGTCTCGGATGATAACCTTTCTCATGTCAGCGACTTAGTCCAGTGGTCGTTTCTCAATGACGTAGGTACAGGTTGGATCTCCCATGGCGATGCATAACGTCTCTTCCACTCGGATGTTCTTGCCCCCGGTGACCCAGTGCAGTCCTTCCATCAGGAGGCCCAGACCCCCATGACAGATAGGTACGTCTGCAGTGCGCTTCCAGCATTGGGGACAGCGGTCGATGTGATACAAAAAGTGATCGACTTTTTCCTCCACGCGCACAATCTGATCGCTGGTCTTGTTGAATGTCTCAGCCACGGCGTTGAGTCCCACCTTGATTTTCATACCCAGGGGTAACAGACGGAATGCCAGATCGGCAATACCCAGCACGGCGCCAAAATCCTTGAGACCATAATAAAGCCCCGCTCGCCCGGCGCGTACAGCCAACCCCTTGCCTCCTCGCGGACCGTACATGTCGTCGAGTGCTTGGTTAAGGGCGGCCATTTCATCAAAGCTCCAACCCAAGTCCAGGTTGTTGGGAGGATAGTTGTTGATCAGATGGCGCAGTTTGGCGAGGTTGAGGACGGCGTTTACCCCATTCCTGCCCATGACGTCTTCCAAGGCGAGAAGGTACATCCGGCCCATCTTGTTGGGCCAGAAGTATTGCTCTTTTTCTTCGGTCCTGTGCTTCTCGTCGTTTGTCATTCCAATTTGCCTTTCAAGGAGACTGTGATGAAACCGCCCTATGGAGCCGTGTTGGCATAACCCCTTGCGGGGGCGACCAGCTCAACGGGCCAGAAAGCTCAATAGGATCGGATGGAACTTGTGCGGCTCATCCAGCATTGGAAAGTGCCGCGATCCACCCATCACCTCTACCCGCGAGTTGGCGACCCGCTTGAACAGCTGCGCTTGCCGCGGATCTACGATCTTGTCCCCGCGTCCATAGATACCCAACGCCGGCACGCGCAATGTGCCTAGTCTAGAGCTCAAATCCGTACGGTGCAGGGAGTGAATACTCCAAAGGAAGGACTCCAAGGTCATTTTGGATAGATCACGCATGAGGAGATCATACCACTCACTCCAGTTCGCCGCGATCCAGGGAGCGAAAAGTTTGATGCCTAGGCGCAACAGCGAAGGCGAATTCCAGACAAGAAAGGCGATCCATGGATAGCCGGCGAGCTTTAGAAATACATTCAAAGAGTCTCCATTCACCGGTGAACCGACTACGGACACCTTCTCTACGCGTTGGGGATAGTCCAGAGCTAGATACAGGGCAACGGTCCCTCCCATCGAGTGCCCGATGACTGGGGCCTGTTGGATGCCGAGTCGTTCCATGAACTGGGCAACCAGGGCGACGAAATCCGAGATGTCGTAGCTCTCGCGTCGCTTGTCTGACTCGCCAAACCCCCAAAAGTCCAGGGCATACGCCCGATATCTGGGCGCCAGAGCCTCCATAGTCCCCAACCAGCAACCCCACGACCCTAGCCATCCGTGGAGCAGAACGACAGGGCGTCCGCGGCCATAGGCTTCATAGTGAACAACACCTTGACTGGTAACGATTGAACTCAAGCTCTCTCCTCGAACGATCTTTTTCTCTTCGGCCCCTTCTCGGGGCCAGGCCCGGTTTAGATCAAGCGGCTCAGATCCTCTGCGGCGCGGCGCATATCCAGGAACACCAAGCCCAGCTTGGCATCCTTGTCGGCCAGTACGGTGAGCACCGCCTCTTCGCCAACCGAGGTGAGGATTACGTAACCGTTCGCCCCCCTGATGTAGACCTGATCGAGTATTCCTCGCCCCAGTTCGCCTGCGATCCGCTCGCCGAGGCTGAGCATGGCAGCGCTCATGGCCGATACGCGGTCTTCTTCCACGTCCGCGGGCAAGGCCGAGGCGATGATCAGACCATCCACGCTCACCACAGCCGAGGCTTCTATGTCAGGCGTGCTGATTTGCAAGTCTTTGAGGCGAGCGACCATCTGTTCTGTGCGTGATTGCGACATTTATGCAGCTCCTTCCTTGAATGTGGAGTATGCTTTCTATTCGGGCACCGTTTCCAAGATGGTGTACAGAAGCTCTAACAGTACGGTCTTTACGCTTTGCCTATCCGTTGCCACACAGGGCAGCAGTTTGATCTCTGGCTGGATCTTTAGAGCAATGCGCAAATCCTCGGGAGGCCATGCATCTTCCATATCCTGTTTGTTTGCGGCTACCACGTATGGGGTAGCGGCGTAATGACGAAAGATGTCTAGGATGCGTCGAGCCTCGCGAAAGGTCTCTGGGCGAACGCTGTCCACCAATATGACAAAGCCTAGCATTCCTTCCGATAGAATCTCCCACATGAAATCAAAGCGTTTCTGCCCAGGCGTCCCAAACAGGTAGAGGACCAATTCCTCATCCACCTCGATGCGTCCAAAATCCATGGCCACGGTCGTCTCTTTTTTCACTCGAGATGTGGCATCGCTGATCTTTCTTTCGGTAGAGACCACGTCGATCTCGCTGACGCTGCGGATGAACTCAGTCTTGCCTGCGTTGAAGGGCCCGGTGATGACCATCTTTACTGTTTGCATCTTTGCATT
>JASFTJ010000183.1:0-5746 GCA_050053615.1 Anaerolineae bacterium
ATTCAGCGATTCGCTTTGGCTTTCTCTACCTGCTCCGCAATCCAGGCGTACGTCTCGGCGATACCCTCTTTCAGCGACGTCCCCGCCTCCCAGCCCAGCAGCCGACTCCGGCCCTTGTCAAAGCGTTGTCCTGAGCTTGCCGAAGGGTTGCGCGAATGCACGCCCACCGGCCCCTCCACGTACTCGATGCCGACCTCCTTGCCCGAGACGTCGATGACCGTCTGCACCAGCTCGGCCACCGTCACGTACTCGCTGCCGCCCAGGTTCACCGCACCCTCCAGGTCCGACTGCGTCAGCCGGTAGATGCCCTCCACCATGTCGTCCACGTAGGTGTAGTTGCGCACCGCCGATCCATCGCCCCACACCGGGATGCTTTCACCACCTTCGGCCATGGCCACCTTGCGGCAGATGGCCGCCGGCGCCTTCTCCCGGCCGCCACGCCACGTCCCCTCCGGGCCGTAGCAGTTCTCAAAGCGCGCAATCCGCACCTCTATGGGGTACTGGCGGGCGTAGGCCTGGGCCATGCGCTCGGCGTAGAGCTTTTCCCAGCCGTACTCGTTGTCCGGCTCGGCCGGCACCGCGTCGGCCTCGGTCAGGGCCGGCTCGCCCGGCTCCATGTCGCGATACACGCACACCGACGAGGAAAAGAAATAGCGGGCCACGCCCATCCGCGCCGCCGCGTCGATCATGTGGATGTTGATCAGGGCGCTGTTGTGCATGATGTCGCACTCGGCGCTGTGGATAAAGCCCATGCCGCCCATATCGGCCGCCAGTTGGTAGACCTCGTCAAACGTGGCGCCATCTACAGACAGCGCCTGCCAGCAGTTGTGCGGCTCCCGAAGGTCCAGCAGCAGGAACTCGTCGGCCTGGGTCGGCGCGAACTCGTGCGCTTTGATGTCCACGCCGCGCACCCAGTAGCCCTCACGCTTCAGTTTCTTGACCAGGTGCCCGCCGATGAATCCGCCGGCGCCGCAGACCAATGCTTTCTTCATCTATGTCTCTCCTGTTGTCTGCTAATGAGTGTCTGTCTTGTTGGCCCAGTCGCGATTCTTCTGATCCTATTCGACGAGAGAGGCCTCCCCCATCCAGATGGGTACACGGCTCTGCTCACCTACCCCGAAACACTGTTGCTTCCTTGCTGGTGACGAAGCCCGTCCCAAACCTACGAAGCGGTGACAGTTCCCTCCAGAGGACAGAATCGAGGCACGCTCCGCCCTTCCGACACGATGCATGTGCCAGAATGGTCAGCAGACTATGCCAGACCGCAAGACCATCTACGGTCATTAGGGAAGGCGCCCCGCGAATGCCAATTCACAGGGGACGACTTACAACAAGAATACGTCGTGGTGGACCAAGACACCGACAGTCCGGAAGCGCCACTGTATGCAGGCATTGGGCGATTCACGGTAAGCGGAGCACATTCTATCACAGCACAACCTTTTGTCAAATCCTCAACAATGGTGTGAGAATCCGTTGTGAAATGAGAGCAACTTACCGCCCTGCATCGACTCGTGCAGCAACAGGGCGCGCATCTACCCACTGATCCAAAGCCCACCGGTATTTGGCCTCATTGCCATGCATGGAAGTCAATAGAAAGACGACGGGGCCTGTATCTCCATCATCTCTCCCAACATAACTGTGTCTTTGTAAGTCAGCCAACAAGTCACAGCACGTTGTCATTATCATATCATATCCTTACTTTCTTGACAAGGTCTTGCCCCGGATCACATCCAAAAATCAATGGCGGTTTTCCAAACGGGCCGCTTCCCCCACTGCAGCGGTCCAGCAGGACCCGGACTAGATTGTTTTGCTTTCCTTTCTGTGTCTTCTGTGTCTCAGCGGCGGGGCCTGGGTGAGCGTTACTCCACAACATCGGCGGCGCCGACCAGAACCAGGACCGAATCACTCTAAGAAAGCCCTAATGGTTCTCTAAAGAATTACCCACGGTCAAGAGGGAGGTTGGGGCCATCTGCCGCGAGCCAGAGCGCTTGACTCCGCCGCGTCCGGCTGTTGTGCGAAATCGCTTTGACAAGTCCCTCGCACCGTGGTACACTCTAGCCTCGAACGGACCGGCTGGCTGGAGAGGAACATCAAAGTGATATTTTATCTGGAAACACTGGGCTGTCCCAAGAATCTGGTGGATGCACAGGGGATGGCCCGCCTGCTCAAGCGTCAGGGACACTTGTCCGTAGACGATCCGCGGCAGGCTCAGGTGCTCTTGGTGAATACCTGCGGCTTTATTGAGGATGCCCGCGACGAATCGATCGGGGAGTTGCGGCAACTGGCCGCTGACAAGCGCGCCGATCAAGTGCTCATCGCGACCGGCTGTCTGTCGCAGCGATGGGGCGAGAAGCTGCTGGAACATGTGCCTGGCCTGGATGGCCTGCTCGGCACCCGGCGCTGGAGCGAGATTGAGGCGCTGGTCCGCCAGGTTCAGGCTGGAACAGGTCGGCGTCGCGGCGACTTGCCGGCGCTGCTGGATGACCCTGTCACGGCTATCGATGCCGACAAGGAGCGCTTTGCCCGTCAGGGCGCCTCGGCGTACCTCAAAATCGCCGAGGGATGCAGTGCACCGTGTGCCTTTTGCGCCATCCCACTCATCAAGGGACCAGCCGCCAGCCGGTCCGCTGAAGCCATCGTGCAGGACGCGGTCGAGTTGGTTCAGGCGGGGAGCAAGGAGATTCTCTTGATTGCCCAGGACACCACGGCCTATGGCCGCGACCGGGCCGAGCAGGATGCCCTGCCCGGCCTCATCCAGTCTATCCTGGATGCTGCACCCGGCCCTGTGGCTCGCTCAGAGAGCGAACCGGGACAAGGCCTGCATTGGCTGCGGCTGATGTACGCTTATCCGGGCCATATCGGCCCGCGCCTCATCGAGGTCATGGCCGGGAACCCGCGCGTGTGTCACTATCTCGACCTGCCGCTGCAGCACGCCCACCCCGATGTCCTGCGGCGCATGAAGCGTCCCGCCAACGTGGACCGCACCCGACGGCTCATCACTGACCTGCGCGCCGCCATGCCCGACTTGGCGCTGCGCACCTCGTTCATCGTCGGCTATCCGGGGGAAACGGAAGCCGAGTTCGAGACACTTCTCGATTTTGTGGAGGAGGTCCGCTTCGATCGGCTCGGGGTCTTTTTCTATTCGCCGGAAAAAGGAACTGCCGCCGAAGCGCTGCCCGACTCGGTGCCGGAGGAGGTCAAGATCGAGCGGCATGACCGACTGATGGCCCTACAGCAGCAGATCTCGATGGAGATCAATCATGCCCAAGTGGGGCGGACGCTGGATGTGCTCGTGGAAGGCCAAGGGGATGGCCTCAGCGTAGGCCGGTCCTACCGCGATGCTCCGGAGATTGACGGGCTGGTGCTCCTGATCAGTGACCCGTCGGCGGCGACCGTCGGGGAGATGGTGTCGGTGCGCATCACCGGAGCGATGGAGTACGACTTGATGGGGGAGGTAGCCCAGTAGCTCCCACTCAATTGTCAGCCAAAGAACTGTCCCAGGCAGCCGGGGCGCTCGGTTTGCGCTGCGTGCTTGGCTTGAGGGGTTTGTTGGCGGGCTTGCGACTCGAGCTCTCGGAGACGCGTTTCCAGCGCTTCACGCCGGGAAGCATCCTGTCGCCGCATCTCAGAAAGATCGCGCTCCAGGTCGAGCATCCGGTCCCGGAGCTTGGCATTTTCTTCTTTGAGGCCAAAGTTGTCCTGGAGCACCACGCTCAGCAGATCGCGGTTGGCCTTTTGGCTACCCAAAAGCAATTGCTGGCCGTCGGCCACGGTGTGCATGGTATCGGCCAGGACCGCAGCCGCGGGTGCATAAGGCGATGCTCCCGTCACCACGGCGGTGACTTGGGTTTCGTCGCCTTCTGCCTCGACGTCGGTGTGGCCTTCCGACTCGGCGACGCGTTTGCGCAGCCGCAGCGCCTCCAGGCGCTTGCCGACTTGGATGTAGGTCAGACCCTCGGTCAGCAGGCCTTTGATGGTCATCAGTGTCTCCAAATCCTCGTCGGTGTAACGACGATGGGCGACGTGGCTGCCGGGCGACGGCTCGGGCCGACCCGCTGCATCGGACAAAAAGTCGGCGAACTCGTTGGACCAGCGGCGCAAGGTCGAGGGTGATATCTCCAGCTGGGTGGAAACCTCGCCGGGTGAACGGTATCGGGTATCCGTGTCTGTCATAAAAGCTCTCCTTTGCTATTGCTCGTCTTCTGGATCGAGGATGCGATAAGGGACATCTATGTAGGGCTCGGAGGAAGAGTTCGGGCCCGTGCGGGTCTTTTTGCGTTTGCCCAGCAGTTCATCCAGATGCTCGCGCACGACGCCGGGCGGGCTGAGGTCCACGAGCGCTCTTAGCGCCAAGAGGATCAATATAACGTCGTCCACCTCGCCCAGCCCGGGCAACATCAGGTCAGGGATCAGATCGACAGGTGAGAGAAAATAGACGAGTCCGGCGACTGGGATCAGCTTGATCCAGGCGGGAACGCGGCTGTCATTCAACAGACGCCAGGCCAGGCGGGCCTGCTTGATCAGGCCCGCAAGAAAGCCTGCGGTCTTTTGTAGTTCAGACGATGGTGAGAATGTACCCATCACATACCTCCAAATACGCTCGCAAGGCAGGCGAAACGATCGGTGAATTCACCACCACCCGTTCGCACGGCGCGTGGGCGCTATTATACTCGGGGGTGGTGATTTTGGCAAGATGGGATGCGCGATTTGCATCGGTTCTTGGTTGATTACGATATGGCCATGTTGCGTGCCCTGGCTCAGAACCGGGGCGTCTCGCTGACCACCAACCGCCAGAGCGAGGCCGCCGAGGAGCTGGCTGAGGCGCTGCTCAACCCCATGTCGGTGCGGGCGGCGTTGGCTCGGCTCAGTCCAGAAGGCCGGGAAGCGCTAGACACCTTGCTGGCTGCCGGCGGGCGAATGCGAGTTCCTCACTTTGCCAGACGCTTCGGACAGGTGCGGCCCAGCGGCCCCGGCCGGCTGGAGCGAGAGGCGCCTTGGCAAGATCCGGCCAATCCCACCGAAGAGTTGTTCTACCTGGGTTTCCTCTTCCGCGCCTTTGCACAAGATGCGGGCGGACCGGGCGAGTTCTTTTTTGTCCCCGACGACCTCCAGCCCTTGCTGCCTACTCCGCAGGTAGAACCGCCTGCTTTCGCAGTGCAGACGGTGCCGGCGCCCGTTCTCCAGAATGACGGCGGAGAGGCCTTCGTCGAGGACCTGTTCGCCTTTTTGCTCTATGTGCAGACCCACGATGTGCGTCCCTACGCAGATGGACGCCTGGGACAACGTGACCGGGCTGCCCTCCGCGGGCAGCTGACCGATCCGGACGAGCGCCGCTTTGCGTTGCTGCGCTGCCTGAGCGACAGGTTAGGGTTCGTAGAACGGCGGGAGGGGCGCCTGCGTCTCGAAGCGGCGCCCGTCAAAGATTGGCTCGCAGCCTCGCCGGATCGGCGTCTGTCCGCGCTCCAGGAAGCCTGGCGCGACGATCCCGCCTGGAGGGATCTGTGTCATGTTCCTGGTTTGGCCTGCGACCAAGAGGCCGGTTGGCGCCTTCGGTACGATCCCGTGGGTGCGCGCAAGGCGCTGCTGGCGCTGCTAGCCCGCTGCCCGCCGGACGCGTCGTGGACGATGGCGTCGTTTATCGCCGCCGTGAAAGAGACCCATCCCGACTTTCAGCGACCGGACGGTGACTACTCAAGCTGGTACATCCGCGAGAAGGAGAGCGGAGAGTACCTCTCCGGCTTTGAAT
>JASFTJ010000184.1:0-5716 GCA_050053615.1 Anaerolineae bacterium
TATCACCCCCTGGTCGCCTCCAGTGGATGCCGGGCCGGCGTGTCGCTCAGCAAGAACTGGACCGACTCCGTCGTCTACGGCTGGTTGCGTGCCGGGGCATCGGCGGTGGTGGGTTCCACGGCCCTGACGACCTACCACCCCTTCTACACCTCGCCGGGGGTGACGTACGACATGGACGATGAGCAGCTCATGCGCAACTTCTGGTACTATCTGCTCAAGATCAGCCCTGGCAACATCAACACGGGCAATGCCCTGCGGATGGCCAAGAGCAACTTCGGATTTGGCTGGTTCCCATCCACCGCGGAGGAGAAGGCGGTCACGGCATCCACGCTCTATGGGCTGCCCTGGACTGGCATCTACGGCCAGATAGGGAGTTCGGCGAAAAGCGAGTCGCTACCGCCCCTGAATCCGTTCCGCGACTTCTCACCGCTGGGGCTACCCGAGGCGACCCCCTCCGGCTCCTACGCCGTCACCTACACGCTGGATGCCTCCAACTATGAGATCACTGATGTCGACGGCTTTGACGTCGTGCAGGTCGGCGGCATGGGGTTGACCTATGGCGACGAGGCGCCCATCGTGCCCCTGGCCACCATCACCCTGCCGCTGCCCCTGGGGGCCACCGTTGATGAGGTGACCGTCCTCTTCGAGGACGAGACCGACCTGGGCATCCTGGACATCCCGATGTACACGGCTCGTCTGCCCGTCCCTGGCGGCAGGGAGGGGGGCTACAGCCCCACGCCCACCGACTTTGGCCTCTTCCCCACCCAACCCTACACCGCGACCGTGACGGCGGATGGCACCAGCCAACTGGCCCGCGTCCACGTCATCCCTCTGGGGTACGACGCGGCGACGGGCGAGACCATCCTGTACCGGACTGCCACCGTGCGCGTCAGCTACGACCTTGTGGCCAAAGTCTCGCTGCTGGACCTGGTCACCGACACGCCGGACCCGGCGCCCGGTGGCGGCTTTGGCGTGTTCGCCACGCTTCTCAACGCCAGCGGCGAAACAGTCGCGCTCACAGGCACCCTAACCCTCGAGAACGAGTGGGGCGAGGTGGTAGCAACGGAGCCCATCGGGCCGATGGATGTGCCGCCTGGCGAGGAGCTCCCCTGGGAGCTGGCCTGGGTCGCCCCGCCCGAGGAGGGTGCCTATCGCCTGGTGCTGGACCTCTGGCACGGCGGAGAGCGCCAGGCCCTGGGGTGGCAGCCGCTGAAGGTCGCAGGTGGGCGCATTACCGCCCTGGAGGCCGCCGGCAGCGTGCAACCGGGCCACCCGGCACTCTTCCAGGTGACTTTTGCCAACGCACGAGGCGAGCCCTTTGAAGGCGATGTGGTGCTCTCCGTCCATGACGCTCGCGGCGCGCTCCTCGCTACGCTGGAGGCGCCCTTCTCCGCTCCAGCCCAGGGCGAAGAGACCGTGGAACTGACCTGGGACACTGCCGGTGTGGCGCAGGGAGCCTACAGCGCGTCGGCGCAGGTCATCGCCGAGGCCGACGGTCCCACTTACGGCCCGGTGACGCAGCCGTTCCGGGTGGTGAATGTGGTCTACCTACCAATCGTCCTGCGGAACGACTAGCTCGCGGCCTATGTCTGAGTGGGCCTATGTGCGCTGGCACATCGCCGAGGGTGTCGACCCTGAGGAAACATAAGAACACTACAAGGCTCAGGTCTCGACTCTGGCTAGGGCCGTCAACGAGATTCGCGCAGCACAATGCAGCCTTGATCGTTGAAGGGGAAGCAGCAGCCTGCATGCTCAGCATTGCTATCTGTCCTCTTTGCCCCGCATGTGATCAGTCAATCGCTACGTAACAGCTGTACCACAGCTTCGGTCGCAGGTTAACCACTACCAACGGGACAATCGGATGGTTATCGGCAGTAGCCCGTAACTGAACGGTGCGCGCAATATCGGTAGCGTTTCTGGTTACGGCGCGGTAAGCTTTGAAGGCGAAGGCGATTGCCTTGCCACAACTCGGCGGCTTTTGGCGCACTGATATACTCTTTGTCGCCAAGGACATCGAGGTCGGTGTGCTGCGACAGCAACTCCAAGCCGACCGCCAAGTCGGTCTCGTTGGCTGGCGCCGCACAGGGCGCCGTAGAGCAGGAAGGGCGCATCCGTTTGTCCTCGCCGTTTCAGCCATCGGCCGAGGGCGGTCAGCCGGTCGGCGGTTGCTTCTTTCCAGGTTGCCAGGTCAAAGCTCATGGTTCAGTCCTGCGTCTCACCCGATACCGACGCCCGGTACGCGGCCACGGCCCGGCGGGTAGTGTACCAATTTCGCCCACGCTTGATGGCTTCCAGGCGACCCTTCCGCGCCAACAAACTGAGATAGTCCTGGCTGTAGGGCGCATCTTGCGCCGCCTCGCGCAAGGGAATCCACTCGTCCTCGGGCGCAGGCGGTTCGGTGCGCGGCGTGCATGCCTCCAGGTACAGCGTCAGGCTGCGCTCGGCGGCCCGCCCCACATAGTTGACCAGCGGCTCCTTGTCACCGACATCGGCGCGGGCCAGGACGCGATAATATTGGCGGCGCTGGACGTTCTCGATGATGGTCGGCGGGTAACCGTCGCGCATCAGCAGCAGGTTCATCGCCAGGCGGGCGGTGCGGCCGTTGCCGTCCACAAAGGGGTGGACGACCACCAGGCGGCGGTGCGCCAGGGCCGCGCGTGCAATGGGATGGAGGTCCTGGACCGGGCCGCTGAGCCACTCCCCCCAGTCGGCCATCAACTGGGGCACCTGCCACGCTTCGGGCGGCCGGTGATCAGCGCCGGCGATGCTTACCTGCACGCGGCGATACTGACCGGCCTCTTCGTCGTCAATGTTGGACAGGATCAGTTTGTGGATCTGGCGCACCTCGAAGGAAGTGACCGGCGCCTGGCCCTTGGCCAGCGATTCTACATAGTCGATGGCCTCCTTGTGGTTGAGGACCTCAAAGTGTTCACGCAGGCTCTTGCCGCCGATGGTCAGCCCTGTCTCCAGGATGAGCTTGGTCTCGCGCAGGGTCAGGGTGTTGCCCTCGATGGCGTTGGAGTTGTAGATCCACTCCACGGTCAATTGCTCCTGCAAGCGACGCACGGCGGCCTGCGGCAGTGGACGCAGCGCATCCAGTGCGGCCTTTTTCTCCTCCAGGCGGGCCAGCAGTCTCGGTTCAAGCATGGTTCAGCCTCCATATCGATATCGGATAGCAAGAGATATTCTATATCCGATACCGATACCTGTCAAGTATCTGAGACCTGACAGGCCTGGATGGCGCGGGCAGAATGGCGATTTCGGCCAGCACCGCTTTGCGCAAGCCCACGGTACTGCCGTAGCGGGCGTGATTGGCCCAGCCCTGCGCCGAGGCGGTGAGTTGATCCAGCGTGATCCTTCGACCCTGCTCAGGACAGGCCTCTCCGGCCCGGTACGCCTCCACCAAGGCCCGGAAACGCCGCCGAAAGTGAACTACTTTCCTGCCCATCGAAGGGCAGGGAAAACGCCATTGACTTTGCGCGATGGAGGGAGTATAATGGAGCTGTGTGGCCCCCATGTTGGCCGTTCAACTTGCGGTGGCCTATCATACGTTGTTTCAAAGCCCGGACTGTGGCACAGCCCCCAACAGGCCGGGAGACGGGAGAACAACGATGAGAGCAAACAGAAGGTTTCCAGCCATCGCCCTGGTCCTGTTCGCACTCAGCCTCATCCTCACCTGCCTGGGCCTCACCAGCACGGCGCTTTTGCAGCCGGCCAGCCCCAGCATTGTCGTTGACAGCACTGTGTTGGGTCAAACGACCCGCTACCTCGGCGCCACCGAAGCCGGCGGATTCTGGACAGACGACCTGACCGACCTAGGGATCAACACCTACCGTCTTTGGACCAAGATGGCCGAGTTGGAGTGGTGGGATGACGACGACGCGTTGGATGGGCAATGGGACGACAGTGAGTATGGCTCCCCGACCATCGCCCAACTCAAAGCCGATCCCAGCCTCGTGCCCTGGGCCGACTGGTGGGACGTCCGCTTTGACGAGATTCAGGCCTGGCGCTATGGCGAGCAGACACGGCGCGGCATCATCCAGGCCCTGGTGCAGAATGGCATCACGCCCATCGTCGTGTTGCGGGTCTACGACGACCAGGGCAACCCCGAGATGCGCCCCGGCGCTCGGTGGGCGCCCCGGCCCCCTGTAGACGATGCCTTCCGCAACGAATGGTGGGAACACTGTTTCGCCCTTGCCTATTGGCTCAATGTGCGAAACAGCTACGGTGTGACCCACTTTGAGGTTCTGAACGAGCCCGATTGGAACTGCCAGGGCTGGTGCAACAACTCCTGCTCTGGCTTTGCCGCCGACTTTTGTGGCTCCCAGGCCGAGTATGTGCAGCTCGTGCAGGACGCGCACGACGCCGTCACGTTCGCCAACGACATGGTGGGCCTGCCGACCTACATCCATGCGCCCGTCGTCGCCAGCGATAGCAGCAGCTATCTTGCCTACTCTCTGCAAAACGCCGATGATCAGATCCAGATCGTGGATTATCACACCTATGCCGACGATCCTACGACCAGCGTCAGCAGCGTGCAGAGCACGATCGCCGGCAATAACCCTGACGAGGTGACCGAGCCGATCTGGGTTTCAGAGTGGGGCGCTCTGTGGGCCACGTACGACACGGCCGATCGCGCCCTTCTCACGGCCCGGCAGCTCATGGCCTTTTCTAGGGAAGAGGTCGAGGGCGTGACGATCTTTAACCTGTACGACTGGTCCACCGCTGGCGGCCAGGACTATGGGCTGATTGACCTGCAAGACGACGGGGCGGGGGGCGCCAACCGCACGCCTACCGAGACCTACTATGCCTACCGGCTCATGACTCGGGCGCTAAAGGAGGGCAAGGATCGGCTGCAATTCACGGCCACGGGCGTGGACGCAGCCGATGTCATGGTCACTTGGGATGGTGACAGCGTGTACATCGTTGTCATCAACGACGAAGCCGCGCCCCTTTCGGACATCGCCGTGGATCTGTCGGCCCTGAGCATGGATGACGGTACGGTACAGGTCTACGAGTACAGCAGCGCTTTCAAGGACCAGGTGGTCGCCACGCCGGCCATGTCTGGTGGTCAGTTCAACTTCACTGCTCCAGCCAGTGGCATCGCCCTTGCCGAGGTAACGCCGTCACCCACCGCAATTGAGCTGGTATCGTTCACTGCGAGCCCCAGTGCTGGATACATTCTCCTCGAATGGGAAACGGCCAGCGAGGTCGATACGTTGGGGTTCAATCTCTACCGCAGCAAACTTCCCGACAGCGATGATGCGAGGCTCAATCGATCTCTGATCCCTGGCCAAAGCCCCGGCTCCGTGGCTGGTGCTGTGTACACCTGGCGCGACTATGCCGAGCAGCCAGGTCTCACCTATTACTACACGCTGGAGGTCCTGGATGTCTATGGTCGCAGTACCCTCTACGGGCCGGTACGGGTTTTGGGTTTGCCGCACCGCATATACCTCTCGCCCATCGTTAGATAGCTGGTCGGGGGGGGCGGCCAGCCAAGCGTCCCCAGGGCTGGTCTTCCGCCTCTGTGACCTATGCGCGCGAGCTGCCCAAGTCTCCAAGCTCTGGCAGCGAACCGTGCTGAAACGATCAAGTTGAGAAAGACGACTTGCACTTGAGGAGCAGACGTGTTATAATCTAGCGTGTTGACAAGGAAGGGCCTCGGCGCTCTTCCCAGCCCGAGGCACGACCCCGGCGCGGAGCGGGCGCCAAGACA